>JALWUQ010000072.1:26660-40326 GCA_026993075.1 Campylobacteraceae bacterium | reverse complement strand
GCCCTTCAAAGAGGAAAATATTTTGATGAGTGCAAAATGATAATACAATTTGGTGAAACCAGGTTGGAGACTTATAAATATGATAAAGATGATTGTGTTTTTAAAGAGATTAATATATGACTTATCTCATGTATAAAATATAAATAATTAATCAGAGTTTAAGTGATATTTTATAAAAGAGAGAAAATTCTCTCTTTTATATTGCCTATTTAGCAAATTTTATTGTATCTTTTGCATGATATTGTAAAAATTTAGAAACGAAATCTGTCTGTTGTTTGTTGAGTGCGGCTCTTTTTGACATTACTCTTAGTGTTGAAGGCCATTGATTGGCTGTAAATTTTGTTGATTTTGGGAGAGCATGGCACATCGTGCATCTATTGTGAAAAAGAGTTATGGCACTTTTCCATACCTTTTTCATATTTTTAGATAAATATTTTTCATTTATCCATGCTGTTTTTAGCTCAACTTCTTTCCAAGTAAGTCCTGTTTCTTTATCTTTTGCTACTTTTAGAACTTTAGTAAGTTTTTCACCGTCTTTAGTCAGAACAGCTTTTTTTATCCTTATGCCATTAAAGGCATATATGACTGATGGCAATCCTTTCTGACTCCAGCCGTAAACTTTAACTTTATACCATTTACCTTTTTTATTCATAATATTTACTTTTGCACCCAAATCCAGCATTCCTATGGATTTTGTGTGAGTATTACTAGCATATATAGCAGAAGGAGACGATACAAACATATCATCTCCCCTTGCAAAAGCAATACTCATAAAAGCAAAAGAAACTGATGCTGTTAAAAGTATAAATTTATTCATTATCTATCATCCTCCAGCTGGAACATCAAACGCTGTTACTCTTGGCGGCTGTTTCTCGTATTTAGAAACTTGAACCAAAACAGTATTGGCGATATTTCCTTGAGCCAACTTGGAAGTACCTTTATCCAAGGTAACGGTATTTATATTTCCATGTTTGCACATAGCACCTATCTCGCCTGGCTTATCAGGGTCATACCAAGCACCTTCATGTACGCATATAACATGTTCACGCATTCTATCTGTTACAACTACTCCAGCTAAGAATTTACCCCTTTTATTGTGTACCATTACTACATCATTATTTTTTACACCAATTCTTTGTGCATCTTTTGGGTTAATCCACATAGGCTCTCTTCTATCGACTTCATATAAATTTCTAAGCCAAGTGTTGTCAAGTTGAGAGTGTAGTCTAAATTCAGGATGCGAAGATACTAGATGAAATGGATATTTTTCAGCTTCTTTCTTGTTTCCAAGCCATTCAATAGGTTCAAACCAAGTAGGATGAGCTTTACAATCTGGATAATTGAACTTTTCTATGGTGTTTGAGTAAATCTCAATTTTACCTGTAGGGGTTCCAAGAGGATTTGCGATCGGATTTTTTCTAAAGTCTCCATATCGTACCCATTGCTCTGCTTCTTTTGTAATTGGAAATTCAACAAAGCCTTTTTCCCAAAATTCTTCAAATGTAGGCATAGGAAGCTTTTTAAATTTAGCTTGTTTGCTAGCAATACTATAAAAGTGTTTTATCCAGTCTAAGCTACTTTTTCCCTCAGTATATTTTTTTTCAAATCCCAATTTTTTAGAGATTCCGGCGAAAATATCAATATCATCTTTTGATTCATAGCGGGGTTCTACTGTTTTTTTCATAGCAACTATATATTTAAAGCTATATTCACTTAAAACATCAATATCATCCCTTTCAAAAGTTGTTGTAACCGGTAAAACAATATCTGCATATTTCGCAGTTGAAGTCCAGTAAATCTCATTTATTATGATTGTCTCAGGTTTTCTCCAAGCCTTTATTTCTCTATTTCTATCCATTTGATGATCTAAAGGATTTCCTCCCGCCCAATAAACAAGCTTTATGTCTGGATATTTTATTTTTTCTCCATTGAAATCTATAACCTTGCCTGGGTTTAGCAACAAGTCACTAACGGCATGAGCAAATGGAATTTGTATTTTTACAGGATTGTTTCCAGCTGAAATACCAGGTAATGACGGAGCATTTGCTTCCGGAGAACCACCTGATGCATAGTGATAACTAAAACCAAAGCCACCGCCTGGAAGTCCGACTTGACCTAACATAGAGGCTAAAGTGACTATCATCCAAGGTGGCTGTTCACCATGGTCTGCTCTTTGGATTGCCCAACCACTCATTATCATGGTTCTTCCTTTGGCCATTTGTCTTGCAATTTTTTTGATAGTTTCAGCACCGATTGTTGTTATGCTTTCTGCCCATTGTGGAGTTTTTTCTATGCCATCAGATTTTCCAAGTAAATATGGAAGAAATTTATCAAATCCGTAAGTATACTTATCTAAAAATTTTTTATCATATAAATTTTCTTTGTATAGAGTATGTGCTATTGCTAACATCATAGCCACATCCGTATTTGGTCTTACAGCTATCCAATCAGCATTTAAATACTCAGTTGTTTCAGTTTTTCTCGGATCTATGGAGATTATTTTTTTTCCTGAAGCTTTTAGTTTTTTTATCATGTTGTATGCATAGTGGTCAGGTGGACTCCAGCCTATTTGGTTATTTTTAAGCAAATCTGCTCCCCACAGAACAACCGTATCTGTATGTTCTATGATGGTTGGCCAAGCTGTTTGCTTATCATATACCTCAATATTTCCGGTAACATGGGGTAGTATTGTCATTGCGGCTTGGACGCTAAAATCTCCTGTATCATCCGTAAAGCCTCCTAAGAGATTAAGCATTCTTCTTAAAAGAGTTGGTGATGCATTCAGTTTGCCTACACTATGCCAATCCACACTGCCAGCAAAAATTGATGAATTTCCATACTCTTTTTTAACTCTTTTTAATTCATTTGCCACAAGCTCATAAGCTTTATCCCAGCTAACTCTGACAAATTTGTCTCTTCCTCTTTTTGAAGTATCGCTTTTGTGGCCATATTTCAAAAAACCTTCCCTGACCATCGGGTATTTAACACGGTTTTGTGCATTCTCACGATCAGCTAATGCTTGAGTCATTGGCAATGGAAAATCATCCTTAAAAGCGGTTATGTCCGTAAATTCTCCTCCTCTGACATTTGCTTTTATAGAACCCCAATGAGTAGCTGTTGCAATATTTTTTCTATTTAGAACAGGACCTGCTGGAAGCCTTTCTCCAAAAGCCATTGGCGCAAACCAAGTTATAGCTCCTACCGAAGCAACACCTTTGATAAAGGACCGTCTTGATGCCGGAGTGTTTTGATCTTTCATCGTTTTCTCCTTTTTATTAGATTATTAAAAAAATTACAAGAAATAATATTGATAAATTAGTTATATTAATATAACTAATTTAATTATTCCAAAGATAATCTTTTTCCATAATGTATTCTATGCTCTTTTTGCTTTTATATAACTTAATAAATATGCTCAATAATTATTTTATATTAACTTCAAGATTCTTAACATTTTAATTAAAAGAAACTTATGGGTAGTAACTTAGTTTTGAGGTAAGCGCCTAATCTCTTTTTTTCACTGACCTTACGCACTATAATGAGCAAAGCTCTCTATTGTGGCAGAAACTCAAAGTCCCTACAACCCACTTGAAGCTTACGAAAAGTAAGACTTTTCGAGAAAAAAGTGCATAAGGTCAGTTCTTCATTCCAAGCATCAGTCTATATGAGCCGGGAGTTCCTGGAGGCACAAGAGCGATTCGGTCATTATTTTGTATGATAGTCTCTTTGGGAACTACTTTTCCGTTTAAAAAAACAGCTTCAACATCTTCTTTTTTTAATTGTAATATATTTTCTATAAAAGAATTTATAGAACTGTTTTTAGGTATATCTATTTTGGCATTGACAAAATCATCAATACCGTTTTTTTTGAGCTTATCTCTGATAAATGAAAATGCGTTGAATGTAATTTTGCACATTATATTAACCTTTCGTAAACAAGAGGGACAAAAACAAATCCCGGAAACTCTCTTGAGTTAATCATTGTATCTGAAATTTTTTCAAATTCAAATATAGAGTTTTGTATAGGAATGACTAACTTTCCGTTTATATTTAATTGTTTTATTAATTCGTTTGGAAACTTGTTTGCACTTGCAGATACTAAAATCTTATCAAACTTAGCTCCTTGTATTCCTATGTTTTTATCAGCTTTTTTATTATGCATTCTTTGCCAAAGTTAAATTTTGCCAGATTGCTTTTGCCTTGTTTTACTATCTCGTCAATTCTCTCAACCCCTATAACCATACCGTTTTTGCCGACAATTTCACAAAGAAGAGCAGTGCTCCAACCGGACCCGGAACCAATATCAAGTATCTTGTCTGCTTTCTTTGGAGATAAAAGCTCAATCATAAATGCAACCGTAGAGGGTTGGGAAATCGTTTGGTTTTTACCTATTGGAAGAGGTGCATCTGTGTAAATATCATTTTCAAATTCAACAGGTACAAAATATTTTCTATCTACTTTTAAAAATGCATTGATAAATCGAGGGGTCTTAAGAATACCCCTTTTCTAAGTACCTAACCAGAAATAACACCAATTAATAGAAACTATAAAAGGTTGTAGATATGAGGCAAAAACTTGTAGATGTACTTATTGTACCTCAAGAGTTTTTAACGAAATAGATGCGACCTTTTATAGTTTCCCTTTGGGCACAAAGATAACGGCACGATTACTTTGTTAGATTTGTTTGACTTAGCTACAGCTAAGCCTGCACAAATCTGCCTTGCACTCGCACCGTTCTCTTTGTGCTATTAATTGGTGTAATTTCTGGTTAGGTACTTATCATCAAATCAACTAATTCTTTCATATTTTTTGACATTTATATAAATGCGGCACTCATATAGCCTACAACTTCATTTTTATTGCCACTTGCATCCGCACTTGTTCTATAATCAAGTAATATGGGCTTTAAATGATTTACAATAGCTGTAAGCATAATCGCTTCAATCCCTATCTTTCCGCATGCTTCACACCCTTGATGAAGTTCATTGGTTTTTAGATTTTGTATTGCTTCCAAACAAATACCATCTAACTTGTTTGCTTTTTGCAAATCGTAATAATGACTTAAATCACTGCTGATAACAACAACACTTTCATCGTCTTTTAAAATATAATCAATGGCTCTTTCCAAATGCTCCGGCTTTTCATCCCCATAAACTATCTCAACAACACTTATATCCTTCATGTATCTTTTTAAAAAAGGCATTTGTACTTCCGTACTATGCTCATTATGAGCTTCCGGTATAAATGAAAATCCAAAATTCTCTTTTAATTCTTTCACTAAATCAGTATCTATTTTTAAATCACCAAAAGGTGTTTGATACTCATCATACTCGCTAATACTGCTCCCGCTTAAATATATTTTATGACTAGGTCCTATGACAACAGCTCTCTTTGCTTTGGTATTTGCAAGTACTCTGTAAGCAATATTTGCCGTAAAAGCGGAGTAGATATATCCGGCGTGGGGAACTATTATGGCTCTTGGTTGCCTACTTAAAATTTCATTTTGTTTTAAGTTTTTATCTAATATATCATTATAATGCTCAAACATATTTTCTATTTCACCTTGTTCGTTTGGATAAAATGCTCCTGCTACTGTCATTTTTCTTGTACTCATTCCCATACTCCTTCTATAATTGTATTACAATTTGGGCAACGACCTTGAGTGATATTGTTTACAGCTACACTATATCCTGTTCTGTCTATCAGTAATTTAGCGCAATTTGGGCAATATGTATCACCAGATACTGCTACATTACCAAGATAAACATAATGCAGTCCCGCTTTTTTAGCTATAGCATAAGCTCTTTGCAAAGTTTTTAACTCTGTGGTATTGTGATCTTTCATCTTGTAATCTGGGTGAAAAGCACTTAAATGCCAAGGTACGAAATCTCCAAGCTCACCAGCTATAAATTCTGCCATTTCTTCAAGTTGCCCGTTTCCATCATTTTTACCCTCGATTAAAAGAGTGGTAACTTCTATCCAAATACCCTCATGTGCCATTAAACGCAATGTATCTTTTACTGCTTCAAGCCCACCTTTTAAAATTTTTTTATAGTATTTTTCATCCCAACTTTTAAGATCTATATTGGCAGCGTCCAACCAATTTGGCATATCTTTAATGATTTCTTGAGTCTCAAATCCATTGCTGACAAATATATTTTTTAATCCTCTTTCTTTGGCAATAAGTCCAATATCTTTGGCATAAGGATAAAAAATAGTAGGCTCGTTATATGTATAAGCTATGGATTTACAGTTATGTTCAAAGGCAAGCTCTACCATTTCATTTGGAGAGACTTTGATATTTTTATTTATATCGTGAGTTTGAGAAATATTCCAATTTTGGCAAAAAGGACATTTAAAATTACATCCTACAGTTCCAAAACTAAGAGCCAGGCTTCCTGGTAAAAAGTGATAAAGAGGCTTTTTTTCTATCGGATCTATATTTAAAGCCACAGGATATCCATATACCAAGTTTTTTAGTTCACCATTTACATTTTGATTGACACCACAAGCTCCTACTTGATTATTTGTAAGTTGACAATAATGCTTGCATAAAAGACAAGTTATTTTATGTTTATTTTGACTCACTTTATAGTATTTCATTATATCTCCTCTTTAATTTTGGCAAAATAAAAGATTCAACTGATTTTATGATACATCATAAAAAGTAAAATGTCAAGAAGCGAGTTTTGATTTTAAGGCTGATTTATAAGGTTGCATGCCCTGTTCTAACAGGACATGCAGAAATTTAGTGTAAGTCTTTCCAGACTGTTTGTTTCCATAAGAAAGCAAATATTGCCATTATAACCAGATAAATCATAATATCTTTACCAAGTGATTCTCTTTCAGCTTGGGTAGGATTTCCGGATTTTTCTAAATATGCCATAACTTTTTTTGCAGTATCAGCAGTTATACCTACTCGAGGCATAGCTGTCCCTTTTATGTGATTTTGAGGATTTTGTACAAAAGTATTTATGAAATGATCTGTTTTAGACTCTACTATTGTTGATAAATCAGGAGGTAGACTTCCTAAATATTTATGTAGTGAATCTTGATAATCAGCAACTTTTAATTCAAATGCTAATTTTTGTTTTTTGTTTTTAAACTTAGGTGTTGAACCAATTTGTGTCCACTTTTCATATCTTACAGCATGACAACGACCACAAGAGTCTTCAAATGCAAGTTTTGGTGTCAATTTATTTTTGCTTATAGCTATTGATTTTAAGTAAGCAACCATATCAGCAATTTCTTGTTGCTTATTGCCACCTGCTCCAGCAAAAGCCGGCATTGGAAAGGTTTTTCCTGTTTGTGCATTAAACTTACTTCCAAGCTTCATAGCATGAACTGGATCTGCTATATAAGCAGCCAAAAACTTAGGGCTGTAAATAATGCCTGCATTACTTAAATCAGGTGGCATAACTCCGTAAGCTTTCGCAGCAACATCTGGTGACATGCTTGGTTTAATACCGGCAACTTCAATGCTGTGACATCCCACACAAGCTCCAGCTCCCATAACCAGTGCTTTACCTTTTGCCACATTCCCTTGAAGTTTTAGTGCAGGAATATCAGCATAGGAAAAATGAGAATCAGTAACTTTTGCTCCACCCTCGATTGAGTGTGCAACAGGTCCGATAAAATAGTATGTTACCGATGTAAATATTATTATAATTATTAAGCTTATAAATCCTCTCATGCTATCTCCCTGTAACTTTTTTTTCTAATTTTGTGATAAATGGAAATACTATCCACAACCCTATAAATATATATGCAAATACAATACCAGTAGTTCTGTATCCTCCTTCTGGTGGTAGTTTTCCCATTATGGTAAGAGCAGTCATATCTATGACCAATAGCCAAAACCATATAAAAAATATACCTCTTTTACTTGCCGGAGTAGCATTTGGACTTCTGTCTAAAAATGGTAAGAAGAAGAATATGCCCTGTGCAAATGCAAAAGCTATAAGTCCTGGATTTTTTGAGAAACCTCTTAAGATATCATAAGACCATAAAAAATACCACTCAGGCTCGACACTAGCTGGAGTGTGCATAGGATCTGCCGGAACAAAGTTTATAGGATCTAATGCAAAGCCGTTATGAAAGATAACCAAATAAAAGAAGAAAATCAGATATATACTTACAATAAATAAATCTTTACTCATAAAGTCATTTGAAAAGGCGATAACTTTAGAACCTTTTTTATCTCCACTTTTATATTTTTTAGCTTCTGCTTCAAAATCAATCTCTTCCCCGTCTTGATTGTTGACATGAGGTATTCTAAGAGCACCAAAATGCAATCCTATAAGTCCTATAACTGCAAGTGGTAGCAAAACAACATGTAATGCAAAGAAACGACTTAAAAAAGCCTGTCCTGGAGTATACCCTCCACGAATCCATTCAACAAGCCCTGCTGTATGTAAAGAACCTAAACTAAACAAGTCTGTGATAACTGTACCTGCCCAATAGCTTAGCTGTCCCCAAGGAAGCATATAACCACTGAATGCTTCTGCTGAAAATGTAACATACAAGAGCATTCCCGAAATCCAAATCATTTCTCTACCATTTTTATATGAACCATAATAAATACCGGTAAACATATGTATATAGATAATCAAAAATACCAATGAAGCTGCAACAGCATGGGTATCTCTAAAAAGCCAGCCATAAGGAACTTGCCTCATGATAATATCATTTACACTGTCAAATGCCAAATGTGTATTTGGCTGATAATACATAAGTAAAAATAAACCAGATATAAATAGTAAAGCAAAAGTAACTGCCAATACCATTCCCATAGCCCATAAAAAATTTATATTTTTCGGTATCCAGTATTCAGTTGCGAGTACTCGACGAAGAGTGTCAATTCCTAAGCGTTGATTAACCCAATCATGAACGCTTGTTGCTTTTGTAAAATGTGCCATATTTCCCCCTAAGCTTTATTTAATGTTGCATGTTCTTTTACTAACTTTTGATACTCTGGACTGTCAAGACCCAATACCAACTTATTTCCTTCTCTTTTGAAAGGAGGTATATCAAAACCGCGAGGTGCAGGAGGCTTGGTGACTTCACCAGAGAAATCATACATCGCACCGTGACATGGACATAAAAAGTTGTCATCCTGTGGTCTATAGTTTGGAATACAGCCCAAATGTGTGCAGATGCCAATACATACTAAAAAGTGCGATCCAGCTATAAAGATGTCTCTATCCTCATCTTGCTTTTTATATTTATTGGATGAACTATTCATCTCTTTCACCATTTTAGGGGATTTTCTAATGATAAATATAGGTTTTCCTCTCCATTGTTCAATATACAAATGATTGTATTTTTTGTATTTTGTCATATCCAAAGTAGTAAAACCAGCAGCTGTAACACTAGCTAAAGGATCCCAAGTCTTTTTCATGCCATATAGCGATGCTACCGCACCAACTGTAGCAACAGCTCCAAAAGCTTTGCCCATAAACCATCTTCTATCTTTTCCCATATAACTTCCTTATTATTGGATTAAAATTTGCTATTATTTTATGCTATAATTTCTTTCATTTTGATAAAATTTTATTTTTTTATCTTATATTTATACAAGCGTGTAACAATTATTCCATTAGTTTCAAAATTATTGAAGAAATGTTTATCTTGAAATGGCGAAACCTATACCAATTTTATTATTTAATCTGTTATAATCTATAAGGCTTTCTCCATATCCGCTAAAAATCTGTATATATCCAAACATATCACTAACCCAAGGCAAAGGAAATGTCCAGTTAAACTGTAAAGCTCCTTTATTGTTTTTGGTAAGTTTTAAATTATTTCTAATAAGTATAGAAAATAGATTTTTTTTATAAGGATAAAAAATCTTCAAATCACCATAGCCCATATAATCATAAATATCAGGATTATCATCTCCTCTTGCACTGTATATATTTTTCTTTTTTTTCTCCGGGATTCTATACCAAACTCTAGGAATTACAAAAAGACCGCCTTGTTGAAATATAGTTGCTAAATAAATTCTATTCCAAGATCTAGAGCTCAATCCCGCCCGTCCGTTTGACTGATGAAGCAATCCAATTTTGTAAGCTTTTAATATATTGTTTTGATAAATATTTGGTATGATTAAAAACAGCTCAGGCATATAGTTGGTTTCTCTAAAAGGTGCAGATGCTTCTGTAGTTTGCCACCAAGAAGTTTGTGTATAGCCAAAGAAAAGCTCATCATTTAATCCCAATATATTTTTGACCAATGAGCTTTTTATGCTTATTTGAAATTTTACTTCCGTACTGCTTCTTCCTTTGTGGTACACAGAATCATAAGTCAAGGGAAGAATATAATTCATATAGTATGGCTTAAAATTAAATTTGGAAAAAACCATTTGTTTAACTGTTTGGTCTGTACTTTTGAGTTTATATCCTTGTATCTCATTTTTTCCCAATGCTACTATTGTATTTAGTTTTTTATGTTTATTTTTAAGAAAGACTTCAAGTTTTTTGGTTTTTATCTTGACAGAGGTTGGCTTTATAAAAACAGATGCAGCCTTTTTGTAAAATATCATTGCTTTTTTGTAATTACTCTGTCTTTCATAAAGCTGAGCTTTTTGGTATAATATTTTACTTTCATTGGCATATAAAGATATCGTAAAGATAATTGTAATATAAAGCAATATTTTTTGATTCAAAATTTGTGCCCCTAAGATTTTAAATATTATAACATAATTTGCATTTATATATGATAATAACTTAAAAATAGTTGAATTTAAGCTAAATAAAAGTATTTTTCCACTACAATCTGTTTTTCAAATATGAAGGCAAAGGTAAAGAGATGAAATTTACAAAAATGATGAAAGCAAATGAGGTTCAAAGAGATTGGGTAGTTATTGATGCTACCGGAAAGAGATTTGGTAGAATTATAACCGAAGTTGCAACGATCTTAAGAGGGAAAAATAAACCATATTTTACTCCTCATATTGATTGTGGTGATTATGTTATAATCATAAATGCAAGTAAAGTTGACTTTAGTGGCAATAAACTAAACGATAAATTATACCATAGACACACAGGGTATTTTGGTGGGGTAAAAAGTGATAAACTCGGCAAATTACTTGAAAATAATCCGACAAAATTATATAGATTGGCTACAAGAGGTATGCTTCCTAAAACAAACTTGGGAAAAGAAATGCTTAAAAAATTAAAAGTTTATGCAGGAAGTGAGCATCCTCATTCTGCACAAGTAAATACAAATAAAGAGGGTAAATAGTTATGGCAAAAATTTATGCAACAGGAAAAAGAAAAAGCTCAATTGCAAAGGTATGGATAAAGTCTGGTTCTGGAAAGATGAGCATAAATGGTGTAAGTCTTGATGAATGGCTTGGCGGTCATGAAGCTATTAAAAAAAGAGTGTTGCAACCGCTTTTTTTAACAAAACAATTAGGCAATATTGACATTATAGCCGTAACATTAGGAGGCGGATACTCAGCTCAAGCAGATGCACTTCGCCATGGAGTGTCAAAAGCGTTATGTCTATTTGACAATGATTTTAGAGCTGTTTTAAAGCCTAACGGTCTTTTAACAAGAGATTCAAGAGTTGTTGAAAGAAAAAAATACGGTAGAAGAAAAGCAAGAAGAAGCCCTCAATTTAGTAAAAGATAATTTTACAGACTACAATTTGACAATTTTGTCAAATTGTAGTTTTGACTACTTAAATAGACCATTTCCTATAAACTATCTATTGATATTATGGCGTCTGTATTGTGCAGTAGTCTCTTGAATATATATTTTCAAAGTAAGATATAATACTTGATTTTAAAAATATAAGAGTTTTAGATATAAGTGGTATTGAAGCTATATATGCTATAGGAAAAAAATATCAAGATGAGAATAAAAATATAAAGATAAGATATTAAAAATGCGGGTAAATTTTGTACTTATGAGGAAGATGATCCAAATTATGAGGTTGCGTAAGGTCAGTTATCAATCTTGTTGTGATATAATGTGTAAGGTTAGTTATTTATCTTTTTAAAGGAGGTGATAGGATGAGAATTATTTTGTCTATAATAATTCTTACTTCTTATATGGCTGCTTCAAGTTTGAATCTTGCTATCTCTTCAAATCCAAGTAGGATAAATCCTATTTTGGCAACTGACAGTGCGAGTGGGGAGATAAGTTCATGGATATTTAATGCTCTTGTAAAATATGATAAAAATGGTAAAGTAGTACCTGAACTGGCAAAAAGTTACAAATTTTTAAATGATACTACTTTGGTTTTTAAACTAAGGCATGATGTCAAATGGAGCGATGGCAAACCTTTTACTGCAAATGATGTGATATACACATATAAAACTATCATATCGCCCAAAGTTTTTACACCATACAGTGATGATTTTAAAGATGTAAAAAGTGTTAAAAAAATAGATAATTTTACTGTTGAAGTGATTTATAAACACCCTTATTTTAAAGCAGTGGAGATATGGATGATGGGCTTGCTTCCCTCTCATCTTTGGAAAAATGTCAAAAATGTTATGACTAGTGTATTAAACCGCAGACCCATAGGAACAGGAGCATACACACTTAAAGATTTTCAAGTTTCCAAAAATATCATTTTGTATGCAAATAAAAATTACTTTCTACATGCACCGTATATAAGCAGGCTTGTTTATAACTTTATGCCTGATTCTTCCACTCAGTTTCTTATGTTAAAATCTCACAAACTTGATGTTGGCTACTTAACTCCTTTGCAATACGAGAAACAGATAGATAA
The DNA here is from genome assembly GCA_026993075.1 of Campylobacteraceae bacterium. Taxonomy (GTDB): domain Bacteria; phylum Campylobacterota; class Campylobacteria; order Campylobacterales; family JALSKU01; genus JALSKU01. Next base: position 27,582 of record JALWUQ010000072.1, on the reverse strand, counting down.
AAGTTTTAAAAAGTTTTATAATATTTATGAAAGCATATCTCATGGTTATACTTATATGGGATTTAATTTAAAAGATAAAAGATTTAAAGATATTAGAGTCAGAGAAGCTCTTTCTCTATCAACAAACAGACAAGAGTTGGTAGATATTCTTTTTTTCGGACATGCAAGAGTTTGTACAGGTCCTTTTATGCCCGGAACCTTTGCGTACAATAAAAGTGTAAAAGTACCTAAAGTTGATCTTAAAAAAGCAAGAAAATTATTGAAAGAAGCAGGATACGATAAAAATCACCCTTTAAAATTTACTCTCACAACCAACTCAAATAACTCCATTAGGGTTTATACAGCAGAGATACTGCAATACCAGTTTGCAAAAATCGGAGTTAAGATGAGGATAAGGACGATGGAGTGGCAAGCATTTTTAAATACAGTTATAGCCCCTAGAAAGTTTGATGCTATATTGCTTGGCTGGGGGCTTGGTTTAATGCCTGATGCTTATAGTATATGGGATGGGAATTCAGATAAAAAAGGTGGTTTCAACTTTGTCCATTATCACAATAAAGAAGTTGACAAATTAATAAAAAAAGCAGAAAGAACTATCAATAAGCCAAAGCTAAGCAAACTGTATAAAAGAATTTTTAAATTGATCGCACAAGATAAGCCATATCTTTTTTTATATATTCCAAACTCTATCACAGTGGTAAATAAAAATATTAAAAATGTGTCAGCTTCCATCATTGGTGTAATGCATAATGAAAATGATTGGATAAAGCCTTAGTAATTTTATAGAATTTGTGATATAATGTTACAAATTTGTGATATGAAGGAGTTATTATGAGAAAAATTTTGATTGGAATATTGTTATTTGGGGCGACTTTTTTGTTTGCCAATAATAATACATATAAATATGAATTTACACCTATGA
>JALWUQ010000072.1:19779-26560 GCA_026993075.1 Campylobacteraceae bacterium | reverse complement strand
TATAATGTTACAAATTTGTGATATGAAGGAGTTATTATGAGAAAAATTTTGATTGGAATATTGTTATTTGGGGCGACTTTTTTGTTTGCCAATAATAATACATATAAATATGAATTTACACCTATGATAGGTGGTGTTATACCTGAAGGTAACCTTAATCTTGAAAATCAACTGGCTTATGGCGGTAGTTTAGGTATAAATTTGGATAGTAATCAGATATTTGATCAGATAGAAATAGGGTATTTAAGAAGTGATAATATAAAATATGATAATTCAAATTTGAAAACTGACTTTAATAGGTATTTTTTTAATTTTGTAAAAGATTATAAACTTACAAAAAAAACATCTTTGTATGGTTTGATGGGAATTGGATATGAAGATATAAGCAATGAGCAATTTAATAATAAAAGCGGTGGCTTTTTTAACTATGGCTTGGGGCTGAAATATAAAATAAAAGATAATCTTTTCTTAAAAGGTGATGTAAGAGACTTGGTCAAATTTGACCACGGTGATAATAATCTTATCTTTACAGTAGGCTTAGGTATCCCATTTGGTGCAGTAGCACAAAAAGAAGCACCCAAAAGTATTCCTGTAGCAACTACTCCTGCAAAAGATAGTGACCATGACGGTGTTATTGATAGTTTAGATAGATGCCCTCATACAAAACAGGGAGTAAAAGTGGATAAACACGGATGTGAATTAGACAGTGACCATGACGGTATCTTGGACAGTCATGATAAATGTCCCAATACTCCAGTAGGAGTTGAGGTGGATAGAAATGGATGTAAAGTAGTTAAAGATAGTGACCATGATGGTGTTATTGATACAAATGATAAATGTCCAAATACTCCAGTAGGAGTTAAGGTCAATAAAAATGGATGTCCTGCTAAAATAACTTTAAGATTAAATTTTGCTACAAACGAAGCAGTTATTGAGCCTCAATATGAAAGTAAGCTTAAAAAATATGCAACTTATTTGCAAAAAGTAGAAAATTATTATAAAATCATTGTAGAAGGATATACAGACTCTACAGGTAGTGCAAATTACAATCAAAAATTATCTTATATGAGAGCTATGTCAGTTCGAACTGAACTAATTCAACTAGGAGTAGACCCTTCTAAAATAGTAGCAAAAGGCTTTGGTGAAGCTGATCCTGTTGCAAGCAATGCAACAAAAGGGGGAAGATACCAAAACAGAAGAGTGGTTATAGAATTAAAAAAACAGTAGAATAAAAGCTTTACTTTAGCAAACTGAGAGTAAAAATAGAAATTTTAAGGGATATTTGTTGAAAAATAAACAATACCTGATTTGGGTTATATTTATCCTGATAGCAGCGATTGGGTTTTGGGAGACTACGAAGTTCCTAAAGCCTCCGCTGCCAAAATCTTTTTCAATAGCCACAGGAAGAAGTGATGGAGCTTACTATAAATTTGCAAAAGAGTATAAAAAACTTTTAAAAAAGCAAGATATTACTTTAAATATTGTTACTACTGCCGGTAGTGTAGAGGCATTAAAGCTTCTAAATACTGGCAAAGTAGATGTTGCTTTTATCCAAGGAGGAACAGCGAAAAAATATATTAATAATAAAAATATTTCCTCATTGGCAAGTATATTTTATGAGCCACTATGGATTTTTTATAATAAAAATTTGGGGAATATAAAATATCTCTATAATTTTAAAGGTAAAAAGATTTCAATCGGAGAAAACGGTAGCGGTACAAAAGCTCTCAGCAGTTTACTTTTAAAAGAAAATGATGTAAACAAACAAAATACAACTATCAAATATTTAAATACTGAACAATCCATCAAAGCCTTAAAAAAAGGTACTATAGATGCTTTGTTTATGGTGGTATCACCAAAATCAGATAATATTAAAAAACTTTTAAGCAATCCAAATGTAAAACTGTTTAGCTTCAAAAGAGCATTGGCATATAAACAAAAATTTTTATATCTTGCAAGTCTTATTCTTGGAGAAGGAACAATAGATTTAAAGAAAAATATTCCATCTAAAGATATAACACTTCTTTCGGCAACTTGTACTTTGGTTCAAAATAATAAATTTAATCCTGAATTGATGAAACTTCTTTTGAAGATTGCAAAAAAAGTACATTCTAAAAAAAATCTTTTTGCTAATGAGGGATTTTTTCCAAATACTAGATTTGCACAAATCCCTATGAATGAAGATGCTAAAATATACCTTAAAAAAGGCGACTCTCTGCTTGAGAAGATTTTTCCATTTCGCATTGCAGTAACGATAAACAGATTGATTATTTTTTTAATTCCTCTTATAACACTGTTGTTGCCGTTTTTTAAGGGATTTCTCCCGATATATAGATGGAGAATAAGGTATAAAATATATAAATGGTACGGAAATTTGAGTGAAATAGATAAAAATATAGAAAAAATGAAAATTTCTCAGATAGAAGAAACTATAAAAAAAATTAGTAAATTAGAAAAAGAGATAAAAGAGCAGACAAATATTCCATTGTCATACATGGGAGAATACTATAATCTGCAAGTTCACATAGATTTGATAATTAAAAAAATAAACGATAGGAAAATATTACTTGAAAAAAACAACAATATTATTTGATTTAGATGGTACTCTTATAGATTCAACACAAGCTATTATACTTAGCTTCAATGATACTTTTGATACCTTTAATTTTCAAAAACCGACACAGGAAGAGATTTGTAAATATATAGGTTATACTTTAGAAGATATGTTTACATTTCTAAAAATAGAAAAAAGATATATAAATCATTGTATTTTAGAATATAAAAAAAATTATAGAAAAAGATCTCTTTTGATGACTAAGCTATTGCCGGATGCAAAAGAGGCTGTCTTGCTGGCACATTCATTTGCAAAACTTGGGATCGTTACAACAAAAACAGGCATATATTCTAAAGAGATTTTAGAGCATTTGGGCATAATGAAATATTTTGATGTATTGATAGGCAGAGAGCAAGTACTCAACCCAAAGCCGCATAAAGAACCCATAGAAAAAGCATTATCACAAATGAATGCAATAGCAAAAGAAGCTTGGATGATTGGAGATACCAAGCTTGATTTACTCTCGGCTAAAAATGCAAATATCAATTCGATAGGAGTTTTGTGCGGATATGCAAAAGAAGATGAGCTTAAGAAATATTCAAAACATATTGAGTCAAATTCTTTAAATGCAGTACAATATATAATTAATAACTTTTAAAAGCTATAAAAAATATAATTTTTTACAACATAAAGCATAAGTTAAGTAAGCTTTGCATAAAATAAAAGAACTTTTGCAAAGTCATATAGAAACTGGCAATGTTGATAAAATATTTTGAACGAAGCAAGGAGATTAAATGCTAGAGATTAGATGGCATAGCCGTGCCGGTCAGGGTGCGGTAACAGGTGCTAAAGGTTTAGGGGATGTCGTAGCAAATACAGGTAAAGAAGTACAGGCTTTTGCCTTTTACGGTTCGGCAAAAAGAGGGGCTGCTATGACAGCATATAATAGGGTTGATGATAAGCCTATCATAAATCATGAAAAGTATATGGTGCCTGATTATGTACTTGTCATAGATCCTGCTTTGGCTATCTCAGCTGATATTACTGCAAATGAAAAAGAAACTACCAAATATATTATAACTACTCACCTTCCAAAAGAAGAGCTAATAAAGCTTGTTCCTGCATTAGAAGGCAAAGAAGTTTATACGGTTGATTGTATGAAGATATCAATGGATACAATAGGAAGAGCTATACCAAATACTCCAATGCTTGGAGCTTTGATGAAGGTTTCTAAAATGTTTGATCTTAAATATTTTCAAAATGCAATGCTTAAAGTTCTTAGCAAGTTTCCACAAAAGATAATAGATGCAAATATGGCTGCTATAGAGCGGGCATATAATGAAGTTAAATAAGGGAGGCATAAAATGGAGTATTTAGGATGGGATCAAGTAGAAGCCGGAGCAATTTTACCTTCATTTGAAGAAGCGGCTTGTGATATAGTAGAATTAAAACAAGAAGAAAGAAAATATGCAAAAACAAACTCTTATACTGCCAGTGTGGCTGATTGGAGAGTTTTTAAGCCTGTTTATAACAGAGATATTTGTATAGACTGTCAAAACTGTTGGGTTTTTTGCCCTGATACCGCTATCATCGCAAGAGATAAAAAGATGATAGGTATTGATTATGAACACTGTAAAGGATGTGGGGTTTGTGTGGAAGTTTGCCCGACCAATCCAAAATCACTTTTAATGTTTGCAGAAACTGAAGATAATGATGTGGCGCTTTCACAGTGGCCAGAGAAAAAGAAGAAGGAAAAATAATGGCAGAAAAATTAAAATTACAAGATATTGAAGTTTGGGATGGAAATATGGCTTTTGCCCAAGCTATGAGACAAGCTCAGATAGATGTAGTGGCAGCTTATCCGATAACTCCTTCAACTCCGACAGTTCACGGATATGCTAAGTTTTTAGCTGATGGATATATAGATGGTGAGTTTGTTTTAGTTGAGAGTGAGCATGCTGCTATGAGTGGATGTGTGGGTGCAGCAGCAGCAGGAGGAAGAGTAGCAACTGCTACAAGTTCTCAAGGGTTTGCTTTAATGGTAGAAGTTTTATACCAGGCAAGCGGCATGAGACTTCCTATAGTTTTGGGTCTGGTAAACCGTGCTTTGGCATCGCCTCTTAATGTAAATGGAGATCACTCTGATATGTATTTGGGTCGGGATGCCGGATGGATAATGATAGATGCTTTTAATGCTCAAGAAGCGTATGATCTTATGCTAATGGGATTTAAGATTGCTGAAGATTTAAGCGTAAGGCTTCCTGTTATGGTAAATCAAGATGGTTTTATCACATCTCATACCGCTCAAAATGTAAAACCATTGCAAGATGATGATGCATATAACTTTATAGGAGAATATAAAGAGGTGAATCCTATGCTTGATTTTTGTAAACCTGTTACTTATGGTGCTCAAACTGAAGAAGATTGGCACTTTGAATTCAAAGCAAGGCAACACAAAGCTTTGATGGATTCTCAAACTGTTATAGAAAAAGTATTTGGTGAATTTAAAAGCTTAACCGGTCGGGAATACAATCTTGTTGAAAGTTATTTGATGGATGATGCCGAAGTTGCTATAGTGGCTCTTGGAAGTACAGTAGAAAGTGCTGTGCAAGCTGCTAAAGATTTAAGAGAAAAAGAGGGTATAAAAGCTGGAGTTGTTGCAACTAGGGTTATAAGACCGTTTCCTTTTGAAGAAGTTAAAAATGCATTAAAAAATGTAAAAGCTATAGCAACACTTGATAGAAGTGCTCCGGGAGGAACGCTTGGAATGCTATATAATGAAACCAGTGCAGCAATGTATCAATGTGATAGCAAGCCTGTCATAAACAATTATATTTATGGTCTTGGCGGAAGAGACATGACTCAAGAAGATATAAAAGAGATTTTTAGAGATGCCAAAAAAAATGCAGATGCTGGTAAATTGGTAACACCGTTACAAAGCTTTAGTGGACTAAGAGGTCCTAAGCTTTCTTTTTTTTAAGACAGGAGTAAATAAATGAGTAAAATAATAAAGAATTTAAAACAGTTTTCAACATCAAATGATAGATTTGAAGGTGCTCACCTCCTATGTCCTGGATGTGCTCACTCTATCATAGTTAGAGAGCTTTTAAACTGCACTGATGATAACTTGGTAGTTTCAAGTGCAACCGGATGTCTTGAGGTATGTACGGCTGTTTATCCCCATACTTCCTGGGATGCAAGCTGGATACATATAGGATTTGAGAATGCTGCAACTGCAATAAGTGGAGCTGAGGCTATGTATAAAACATTGAAAAGAAAAGGAAGGCTTAAAGATCCGGACAAGCCGGTCAAATTTGTAGCTTTTGGTGGAGATGGTGCCACTTATGATATAGGATTTCAGTTTTTAAGTGGTGCGGTTGAAAGAGGTCATGACTTTACATATATCTGTCTTGATAATGAAGTATATGCAAACACAGGCGGTCAAAGAAGTAGTTCCACTCCGATAGGTGCAAGCACTATGACTACACCGGCAGGTAGAGTAAGTTACGGTAACAAAAAAATGAAAAAAGATATGATAGCTATTATGGCTGCTCACGGAGCTCCTTATGTAGCACAAGTTGCTCCAAATAAATGGAAGGACATGGTAAAAAAATATCAAAAAGCTTTGGCGATTGAGGGTCCTGTATATATAAATGCTATGAGTGCCTGTACAACTGAGTGGAAATTTCCTTCACATGAGACTATAGATATAAGTGATTTGGCAACTGACTCATTGGTATTTCCTCTATATGAGATCATAGACGGTCACGAACTACACATAACATACAGACCAAGAAATGTTATTCCAGTGCGAGATTATCTCGGTGCACAGGGAAGGTTTAAACATCTTTTCAAAAAAGAGAATGAACATGTAATAGAAGAAATGCAAAAAACAGTAGATAAAAAATGGGAAATGCTTCAAAGAAAAGAAGAAGCGGGAGTATAAAGCGTAAAAAACGACAACTGCTTGTCGTTTTTAGCTTTATGCTGTGAGATGTCATGTGTAAGCCCTAAAATCAAGGATTTTAGTGGTGAACACGACATCGAACCGGGTACAATAAAGTAAATCGTAGCGAGTGAAGCGAGGTAGATTTACGGTTTTTTCAACGGAGTTGAATGAAGTTTGTTTTCAACGGAGTTGAATGAAGTTTGTTTTCAACGGAGTTGAATGAAGTTTGTTTTCAACGGAGTTGAATGAAGTTTGTTTTCAACGGAGTTGAATGAAGT
>JALWUQ010000072.1:0-19679 GCA_026993075.1 Campylobacteraceae bacterium | reverse complement strand
TCAACGGAGTTGAATGAAGTTTGTTTTCAACGGAGTTGAATGAAGTTTGTTTTCAACGGAGTTGAATGAAGTTTGTTTTCAACGGAGTTGAATGAAGTTTGTTTTCAACGGAGTTGAATGAAGTTTGTTTTCAACGGAGTTGAATGAAGTTTGCAGATTTAAAGTACCAGACGATAACCCTTATATTTAACTATACTTTTGCAAAAAATTGCAAAAATGCCAAGATTTTCATTTGATTGGTGATCTCTTCACTCGTAAAATACAAGTTGCCACAAAAGTATCTAAAACAATAGCTGACCTTACGCACTATAATGAGCAAAGCTCCTCTATAGTTGTAGGGACTAATAAAGTCCCTACAACCCCCTTGAAGCTTACGAAAAGTAGGACTTTTCAAGAAAAAAGTGCGTAAGATAAGACAATAGTTCAAAGAGCAAACATAACAAAATAAGAATTTAGTTATATCAATATATCTTGATTTATAAATTAATTTATGATATAATTAGCACTCTTTATAAAGAATACCTCTAAATACTATTTCAAGGAGTTAAAAGTGAAGCAACAAATTACAGAATTAAAAGATGGGGTTAATATACATTTTAATACTGAAATAAAAAAAGAAAAAATTATTTTAATGGTAGAAAATTGTAAACAAGGGCAATGTGAGTGTATGAGTCAAGAAACAAAACAAAAAATAACTAATATGCAAGTTAACGGCGAAGATGGAAAGGTGGAGCTGAGACTTAGTGGAGATATATCCACATCAGAAGTCAAGCAAGCTTTATCTAAATCGAAAGTTTTAAATAAAATATAAATTGTCATGAAATAAATTTTCAGTATGTGCTTATAGTGCTGCTTCATATTGCCTTGGAATATATTTAAGAGATTATTGCAAAGATTAGCTTAGAGAGTCAATGAATTATGTTCTTTATTGTGTTCAGATTTCTACAAATATGATATAATCTCTTAATCACTAACCTTACGCACTATAATGAGTAAAGCTCTCTATTGTGGCAGGGACTAAAGTCTCTACAACCCCCTTGAAGCTTACGAAAAGTAAGGCTTTTCGAGAAAAAAGTGCATAAGGTCAGCTAATTATAACCAAGGATTGAACTTGAAAAATACTATTGCTTATCAGGGTTACCAGGGGGCCTACTCACATCTTGCCTGTAAAAATGCGTTTCCAAATATGGGAGCGATTGCTTGTGAAAGCTTTTTAGACGCTATGATGATGGTAGAAAAAGACAAGGCAAAGCTTGCTATGATACCGCTTGAAAACTCTACTGCCGGAAGAGTAGAAGAGATATATAGGCTTATTCCTAAAATGTCACTTTATGTAATAGGAGAGCATTTTGAGCCTGTTAAACATTGTTTATTGGGGATTTCAAATGGTACGATTGATGATTTAGAATTTGTATTATCGCATCCTCAGGCTTTGGCGCAATGTCAAAATCATATAAACAAATTCAATCTAAAAGCTGTTGCCAAACTTGATACCGCAGGTAGTGCAAAAGAAATCAAACAAAAAAATGATAAAAAATATGGAGCGATTGCTTCTTCTTTAGCATCAGATATTTACGGACTTAAAATTCTTAAAGATAATTTTGAAGATATTCCGGGAAATATTACAAGATTTTTTGTACTTTCAAAAGAGAAAATAATTCCTGCATTTGATGCAAATAAAACTTATATAACATCTGTTTTATTTCAGGTCAGAGATATTCCGGCAGCTTTATATAAAGCTCTTGGCGGATTTGCTACAAATGGCGTAAATTTAAAAAAACTTGAGAGTTATTCTTTAGATGGTGGATTGCCGGTGAGTCATTTTCATATTGATATTTATGGGCATACTGAACAAAAATCGATGAGGTTGGCACTTGAAGAGTTATCCTTTTTTGCTCAAAAGATAAAAATACTTGGAGTGTATAAAAAATATACAAATACTAATACACATGAAGAAAATAATCTATATAAATAATAATACTTTTTTTGTAACCGTTTTGTAATCAAGTTTGTCTATAATTTCATTATAAAATTTTTAATAGGAGTTACAAATGAACAAATTCGTTAGTATTGTGGTTGTAAGTACTGCTTTGGCAGGCACAATGTTTGCATCACAAGTTACAGGTACAGGCTCATCTTTTGCCGCACCGGCTTACAAACATTGGTCTTCTGCCTACTATAATAAAACTGGCAACCAAGTAACTTATACAGCTACTGGCAGTGGTTCAGGTATTAGAGCTGTTAAAAAGAGGTTGGTCAGTTTTGGTGGAACAGACAAGCCTTTGATACCAAAAGTATTAAAAAAATATAAACTTTATATGTTCCCTACGCTTATAGGTAGCATTGATTTAGCTTACAATATACCGGGCATCAAAGACAACCAGTTAAAACTAAGCGAAAAAGCAATAGCAGGTATTTTTAACGGAAGCATAAAATACTGGGATAATTCTCTTATAACTAAAAATAATCAAGGGTTGAATTTGCCTCATAAAGCTATCAATGTCTGCGTAAGATCTGATGGTTCTGGAACAACATTTAACTTTACATATTATTTGAGCAAAATCGATTCAGCTGATTTTTCTGCAAAAAAAACATTTTACTGGAAAGCAAATGTTATAGGTGGTAAAGGTAACCAGGGTGTTACAACCAACATTAAACAAAATCAATACTCTATAGGGTATATCGAATATGCTTACAAACTTGAATCAAATCTTCCTGCCGCAACTGTGCAAAACCGTGAGGGTTACTGGGTAGCTCCTACTATAAAGTCATTTCAAGCAGGTGCAAAGCATGCTTCATGGAGTAAAAAAACAGATTTTTATGCACTTATAGGATATCCTAAAGGTAAAACTTCTTATCCTATCATAGCTGCTACATTTGTACTTATTCCTGCCAATAGAATAAAAAATGATAAAAATGTAATCAACTTTTTCAACTGGTCTTTCAAAAATGGTGATAAAATTATCTCAAAGTTGGGATATATCCCTCTTCCTGAATCTACAAAAAATGAAATCAGAAGTTACTGGAAAGAGAAAGGTTTATAATATTTTATGTACCCGGATTTTTTTCGGGTACATATCGCAACAAGTCTATTATATAAATTTAATCTGCTAATTGATATAATTATAAAGCTTTTTATAAAGGGTTATTTTGTTGTTTAATCGTTTTTTCAAATCATTATCTTATACTTCTGCATGGCTCGTTCTCGGTATTTTAGTTGCTATATTTATAGTTTTGTATCATTATAGTGCAGGTGCAATCAGGCATTTTGGATTTTTTCATTTTATAACAAATCAAAAGTGGATAGTAGGAGAAGATGGTGACGGAGGTAACTTCGGCGGTTTGATTCCTATACTTGGTACTATTTACTCAACCCTTATAGCTATGTTTTTTGCTGTACCCATAGCTATGGGGATTGCTATCTTTTTGACAGAAATTGCTCCTGAATTTTTAAAAAAGCCAGTTGGTATGGCTATTGAACTTCTTGCCGCAATTCCTAGTATTATTTATGGTATGTGGGGTTTGTTTTATTTTGGACCTTTGCTTCAGTCATGGTTTGGAGGACAAAGCAACTCTTTGTTGACTGCTGGTATCGTGCTTGGTATCATGGTCATACCTTTTATGGCGGCACTCAGTCGCGATGCTATGAAAACTACACCTTCTGTTTTAACAGAATCAGCTTACTCTATGGGTGCTACTAGATTTGAAGTTATTAAAGATGTTATATTTCCTTATGCAAAAAGAGGGATTATCGGCTCTATTATACTTTCACTTGGAAGAGCTTTGGGTGAAACCATGGCGGTAGCTTTTTTGATAGGAGGCGTTTTTCGCTTTCCTGATTCTTTGACAAGTGCTACGATATCCATACCTGTTTTGATAGCCAATAACTTTGGCGAAGCGGGCAACTTACAACTCTCTTCTATGTTTTATATGGCATTGATCTTGTTTATCATTAGTTTTTTTACTATCACTTTGGCAAAATTTTATTTTTTAAGGAGAGATTAGGATATGAGCAGACTTATCATAAATAAGATAATTTTGATACTCTCAACTATAGCTGCACTTATAGGTATCACTTTTTTACTATGGATTTTAGCTACATTGACCATAAAAGGGTATTATAGTATAAATTGGCATATTTTCACAGCCGACCTGGTTAACAATGGTCTTAGAAATGTAATAATCGGACAATTTATACTTGCCGGCATGGCTACTGCCATCGGTGTTCCTTTGGGAATGTTAGCAGGGATTTACTTAAGAGAGTATGGTGCAAATTCAAAGTTTGCTATGATCATCAGGAATTTTAGTGATGTTATGATGAGTGCACCTTCTATCGTCATAGGTATATTTGTTTACGGTATCTTTGTTGTCCCCTTTGGCGGTTTTAACGGTTGGGCTGGATCTATCGCACTTTCTATCATGATGATACCTATTGTAGTAAGTACGACTGATTCTATGCTCTCTTTAGTTCCTCAGGAGCTACGAGAAGCAGGTATCGCACTTGGAGCATCTAAGGCTCAAGTTATTTTAAGTATTGTTTTATCTGCTGCTAAAATAGGACTTATCACGGGCGGTTTACTGGCATTTGCAAGAGTTATAGGAGAAACGGCACCACTTCTTTTTACTTCTGCTAACAATAACTTTTTATCTTTAAGTCTTAACGGACAATACCCGTCTTTAACGGTAAGTATTTATCAACTTGCAACATTTCCGAGCCAAACAAGTCAAAATCTTGCATGGGCGGGCTCTGTCATCTTGACGCTTTTGGTACTTTTTATCAACCTTACAACAAGATTCATTTTTAAACCAAGGAAACAATAGCAATGAAATTAGCAATAGATACAAAAAAATTTTCTTTTACTTATCCCAAAAACTCTTCGCCAACACTTAAAAATATCAATATGCCTGTTTATGCCAATCAAGTAACGGCACTTATAGGGCCAAGCGGATGTGGAAAGTCTACACTTCTTAGATCATACAACAGAATCCACGATGTGTATCCTGGTAATCAATATGACGGTAAAATATTGTTGTATAATAATAAAGGAGAAAAACCGGAAAATATCTTTGATTATAAAAAAGAGAATGAGCTTATCAAGCTAAGACAAAGAGTAGGAATGATATTTCAAAAACCGACACCTTTTCCTATGAGCATAAAAGATAATATTACTTATGGTCTTAGACTTTTGGGTATAAAAAACAAAACAGAACTTCTTGATAGAGCAGAAATTGCACTAAAAGGATCTGCTCTTTGGGAAGAGGTAAAAGACAGACTAAACAGTAGCGCAACAGGGTTGAGTGGTGGGCAGCAACAAAGACTTTGTATAGCAAGAGCGGTTGCACTAAAGCCTGAAGTTTTACTTTTTGATGAGCCTACTTCAGCACTCGATCCTATATCAACAGCTTCAATTGAAGAGTTGATAATAGAGCTTAAAAGAGAGATAACTATCTTGATAGTAACTCACAATATGCAACAAGCAAGCAGGATAAGCGATATGACAGGTTTTATGTATCTTGGTGATTTGGTAGAGTTTGATAAAACTGAAACGATATTTTTAAATCCGAAAGAAAAACAGACTGAAGATTATATTACAGGGAGATTTGGATAATGTTAAAAACTTATGATGATGATTTGAAAGAAGTAAAAAATAGTATAAGAAATATCGCAGATAAAGTCTTAATTGCAAATAAAACTTTATTTAATGCAACCAAAGACTGCAGTGAAAAATTATTTAGTGAAGCAAAATTGCATCTTAAAAATATAAGTTCTTCTTTGGTTGATGTGGACAATGAAATTATAAAAATCCTTGCCTTGCACTCGCCAGAGGCTAAAGATTTAAGAGAAGTTGTCGCATATTTAAAGATTACCAATGAAATTTTGAGAGCTTCTTCAAATACAAGGTCGTTAATAAGAGTTTTTATACAATATTGCGAACATATAGATAAAACTATTATAAATGAATATGTCCTTCCTTTGCAAGCTTCTACAGTTAAAGCCTTGGAAAATACAATATCTATGATAAATATAGATGATATTGATGAGTTAAAAGATATATTTCATGAGATAATAGTAGAAGAAGATAAGACTGATGAACTTTATGGTATGCTTGAAAAAAAGATATTATCAGAATTGGAAGATAGCAGTGACTTTGAAAGAACGCACAAAGTATTAAAGGCTTTTAGAAGGAATGAAAAGATTGCGGATCGTGCTATTAGTATAGCAAACCTTATATTGTATATTTACGAAGGCGGTATTTTGCAAAGAGTATAAAAATGAAAACTATCCTAGCAGTTGAAGATGAAAAAGATATACTCGAACTTATAGAGTATACTTTACATAAAAATGGTTATGATGTTGTAGGACTTATGGATACTGCAAAAATCAATACTTTACTTGATGAAGAAGATATATCGTTGATACTGATGGATAGAAATCTTCCTGGTTGTGAGGGTAGTGAATATATTCAAAAACTAAGAAGTGACGGCTATATGACTCCTGTTATATACCTAAGTGCAAAAGATAGCAATGAAGATAAATTGGTTGGTTTTGAGCGTGGTGCAGATGATTATATCACCAAACCTTTTAATCCGGAAGAATTAGTAGCCAGAATAAAAGCTGTTTTAAAAAGAAGTGATAAAGAGATAGATGTTATTAAGTTTAGAGATATTGTATATGACAAATTAAAAAATAGTGTTTTTATAGGTAAGAATGAGATAAAACTGAGCAAATTAGATAAAAAACTTTTAAATTATTTTATGATAAATCCAAATATTCTTTTAAGTACAGAAGAGATTTTGGAGAGTGTTTGGGAGGACAGCAGTAACAAAAAATTAAAAACGGTTGTAGTTGCCATTAATAGACTTAAAGAGAAAATAGATCCTCATTTTGACAAAGAGTATATAAAAAACTTAAGAGGTGAGGGGTATATACTATGTTAAAATTGCATCAGATATATTTTAGAAAATTAGCTCTTATTTTTGTAACACTTTTTATTGTAATGGGTCTAATAGTAGCTTACTGGATAAAGAATATATATATATCAGAGGCAAAAAGCTCTCTTTTAAATGATATTAAACTCATAAGATTAGATTTACAAAACAATTCAAACTTAGATAATCTTGCAATAAAAATAAAAAAAAATTTAGATATAAGAGTAACTTTTATATCGGCAAATGGTATAGTTTTAGCTGAATCGGATAAAGATAAAAAGACTATGGATAATCATAAGTATAGACCAGAGTTGGTGCAGGCCAGTAGAGAATTTTACGGCTCATCTATCAGACAATCTGTTACTTTAAATAAAAATTTATTATATGTTGCCAAAAAATATACAATTAATCATAAAGTTATCTACATAAGATTGGCAAAAGATATAAAAAAGATAGATAAAAATATTTTAAATTTGGCTTTACAGAGTGCTTTGGTATTGTTAGTATTTTTTATTATAATATTTTTTACAATATACAATATAGGGAAAAAAATAGAAATACAGATAAATAATATAATAAAATTTTTAGTAGATTTAGCTAAAAAAAGAAAAAATAATTATATAAGTTCAAACTTTTCATTAGAATTTTATCAGATAACAAAACTTTTAAACAAAGTTGCAATAATTCTTGTAAAAAAAGATAAAAAAAAGATAAAATTTACCAATAAATTAAAACTTGCTAATACCCAAAAAGATACTATTATCTCTGCAATAAGCCATGAGTTTAAAAATCCTATAACAGTTATAAACGGATATAGCAAAACACTACTTGATGATGAAAACATTAACAAAGAGATAGAAAGAAAATTTTTACAAAAAATTTATTCAAATGGTGAAAAGTTATCTTCCCTTATAGATAGGCTTAGACTTTCGGTAAAACTTGATGGTGAAAATATCAAAGTAAATATAGTCGAGTGTAATTTATCAAATATTGTATTGAAACAAATAGAATTTTTACAACAAATATATCCTCAAAGAGACATAATGTTAAAAACAGAAGAAGATGTAAAAGTAAAAGCTGATAGAATTCTCTTAGGGATTGCTATTGAAAATTTGATAGAAAATGCTCTTAAATACTCAGAAGATACGGTTGAAGTTGTTATAGGAACAGATTTTATCTGTGTAAAAGATTATGGTGTGGGTATAGATGAGAGCGAACTTAAAAATATAACTAAGAAATTTTATAGAATTTCTAAAAACAGTTGGGATAACTCCTTGGGGCTTGGGCTTAGTATAGTAAATAATATTATAAAATTATTTCATTTTGAACTTGAAATCAAGAGTAAAAAAAATGAAGGAAGTGAATTTAAAATACTGTTTAAATAAATTTAAAAATTATTTTATACTAAAAATATCTTATTTTCAGTATAATTATGTTAATTATTATATTTAAATATAGGAATAAAAATGGTTTTAAGCAAAAAAGAACAAAAGAAGATAAGTATTATTGAAGCATCACTTAAACTGTTTTCTAAGAAAGGTTTTTACAATACTACTATTCCAGATATTGCCAAATCCCTTGATATGAGCGTAGGTAATATGTATAATTACTTTCCTTCAAAAGAAATACTAGCGATGGATATCATGCAATATACCTCAAATGTAATTGGTGAGGAGATTAGGTATATTAATAATATGAAACTTACAGCTTACGAAAAAATAAAAAAAATAGTTACTGTATATTTTAATATAGCAGAAACAAAACCAGAAATGATAGAGTATTTTTTAAGAGTATATCTATCAAACAGAGAGATATTTAAAAGTGGCTGTGAGGGGATGATATGTGTTTCTGCTTTTGTAACAGAGATTATGATATTTTTTGAAGAAAATGTTAGAAGCAAAGAACTTAGAGACCAAGATTTTTTTTCAGCTTTTGGTCTATTTATGGGGTATCTTGGAGGCATGGTTTTTTTAAAAGGTGAAAATGTTCTTGAAAAAAACTTAAGTGAATATATAAAAGATATTAGTCAAAATATCTATTTTGCCCTAAGAGCACAAAGTGAGTGATATCCTTTGGATTCAGGGTATTACTTGCAATGGCAATACCCAATCATTTTTAAATTATCCAAATATGAAACTTTTTTTAAAAAAATATAATTTTTTATATCATCCTTATCTTGAGAGTAGTTTAAATGTAGTTCAAGCATTTGAATATGAAAAAAAGTTTGATTTTTTGATAATTGAGGGAGCTGTTTCAAAAGACTTCATAAGAGCCGGAGTTAACTTTTATGAAAAAGTAAAAAATCTTGCAAAAAATGCAAAATACATCATAGCCCTTGGAACTTGTGCAACTTATGGAGGAATTTTCAAAGAAAAAGATCCTGAACACATAACCGGAGTATTGTATGATAAAGATAAAGAAAACGGGCTTTTAAGTAAATTTAAATCTAAAACTTTTAATATTCCAGGTTGCCCAACTCATCCACAATGGCTTGTTTTTACTCTTGATACACTAAATAATTTTGGAAAGATTTTAGTGGATGATTTAAGCAGACCAAAAGAGATCTTTGGATATTTAACACACCACGGATGTACTAGAAACGAATACTTTGAATGGAAAGTTGACAGTAAGAATTTTGGAGAAAAAGAGGGGTGTCTTTTCTATCTTCAAGGGTGTCGAGCCCCTATAACCCATGGAAGTTGCAATAAAATATTATGGAATGAAGTAAACTCCAAAACAAGATCGGGAAGCCCTTGCTTTGGATGCACAGAGAGTAGCTTTCCAAGAAATAATATGTTCGAAACTAAAACATTTATGTCAATACCTGCTGATTTACCAGATGGTGTGTCTAAGAGAGCATATCTTACGATTACCGGAATTGCCAAAGCTTTTCATATAAAAAGATTAAAAGAGAAATTAATGTGAAGCGAGTTAGTAAAGAGATTGTAGAAAAGATTGAGGGTGAAGCTAAGCTTGAGTTGGTATGGGAGAATGAAAAAGTAGTAAATTCCAAAATAAAATTTTTTAGTTATCGTGGAATGGAAGAGATTATTACTGGCAAAAATCCGTTGGATGCACTAATTCTTACTCCAAGGGTTTGTGGTATCTGCGGGCATGCTCAGCTTATGGCCTGTGTTCATGGACTTGAAGATGTTTATGCAAACAATGGGATAAAATTGCATATATCTCAAAAAGCCAAATCTATTAGAGATATAACACTTGATTGCGAAATCATACAAAATCATTTAAAATGGCTTTTTTTTATAATAATGCCGATTTTATATAAAATAGATAGTAAAGTATTTCCCAAAGATAAAATTTTTCAGGCATTAAATATTGCTCAAAAAACTAATAAGATTATAGCTACTTTTGCAGGACAATGGCCTCATAATTCTTATATGATTCCAGGAGGCATTGCCAGCGATCCTACCTTTGTAGAAATTTTTCAGGCAAATAGCTTTATTGATGAGGTTATACTATTTTTTGAAGAAGTAATTCTAAAAAGTGATATTGAAAATATTGTTGCTATTGATAATTTTAAAAGTTTACTTTTATATGATGGCATTTTGAAAGATGCTATGGATATAATGGAAAAAAAAGATTTGCAAGATTTAGGAAAATCTCATGATAGATTTATTGTTTTTGGAGAAAATTCCATATTTGAAAGAGGAAAAGCTATAAAAACTACTGCAAGACATGTAAATGAAAAATATATTCAAGAGGAGGCTTTAGACTTTACTTTTGCTAAAAATGTAAAATATAACAGAAGATTTTATGAAGTAGGTCCTCTCTCCCGCGCGATAATAGCAAAAAATCCACTTGCCAAAAATATTCACAGACAATATAAAGATTCCATTCTCAATAGGATAGTTATGAAAATTATGGAGATAGCATATCTTAGTTATCAGGTAAAAAAAAGTTTAAACAGCATTAATTTAAATGAAGAATCTTATATAAAACCAAAAGTAAAAATTGAAGCTCTTGAGGGTGAAGGACACGGTTTTGCCGAGGCTGCAAGGGGATCTTTATATCATAATATAAAAATAAAAAAGGGAAAAATTGCAAATTACGATATCATAACTCCAACACAATGGAATCTTGGAAACTCTATCAATGAAAATAAAACTTCAACTTTACAGCAAGCACTTTTAGGACTTAAGAGTAAAGAGGCAGTAACACTTGTTTTTAGAAGTTTTGATGAATGCTCTGTCTGTACTACTCAGTAATAATAAAATAGATATATCTTAAGCCAGAATCAATACAAAAAATTTATTTTACACTAAATAGCATAATTTAATCAAATTTAAAGCTTGCATGACTTATCATTTTATAAATGAACATTCATACAGGAGGTTGAAAATGAATAAATCTGATAAATCTTTAAAAAAGATTTTTAAGAGTCGACTCGAAAAATTGGCTAAATTTCCAAAGATTGATGAGAGTAAATCTATAACATCAGTTATGGAAGAAGAGGGAATAAACAGAAGAGATTTTATGAAATGGGCAGGAATGATGACTGCACTTTTAGGATTGTCTTCTAGTTTCGTTCCAACTGTTGCAAAGGCTGCGAAACTTGCAGATAGATTGCCGGTTATTTGGCTGCACATGGCAGAATGTACGGGATGTAGTGAAAGTTTTATAAGGACAGCAACGCCTACAGTAGATAGTTTAATCTTTGATTATATATCATTAGATTATGATGATACATTGATGGCAGCTGCTGGATGGCAGGCCGAGGCTAACTTGGAAAGTTCTATGAAAAAACACTATGGCAAATATATTTTGATGGTAGAAGGCGGTATTCCTTTGTCTGATAGCGGAGATTATCTTACACTTGGTGCTGAAGCCATAAAGGGTGAAGATAGAGCAAAAAATGTTGCAAAAGGAGCCGCAGCCATATTTGCCATAGGAACATGTTCTAGCTATGGAGGGGTTCAAGCTGCCGCACCAAATCCTACTGGAGCAGTGGCTCTTAGTAAAGTTATAAGTCAGCCTGTTATAAATGTACCGGGATGTCCGCCAAGTGCCAAAAATATTGTTGGCTCACTGCTTCATTTTATACTATTTGGAACACTTCCGGCACTTGATGCTTTCAATCGTCCTAAGTGGTCTTACGGACATAGAATTCACGATCTTTGTTTTAGAAGAGGTCACTTTGATGCAGGTGAATTTGTAGAACAGTTTGGAGATGAAAATGCAAAAAATGGATTTTGTCTTTATAAGGTAGGATGTAAAGGTCCATATACATTTAATAATTGTGGAACACAAAAATTTAACCAACATACATCTTGGCCTATACAAGCAGGTCATGGTTGTATAGGATGCAGTGAGCCTGATTTTTGGGATACGATGAAACCTTATGAAGAGCCTGTGGCAGATCATTTATATCAAACTGTTTTTGGGGGTCTTGGTGCTGATGCTACGGCAGATAAGGTGGGTGTTGGTTTGCTCAGTATAACCGCTATAGGTATAGCTGCACATGCTGTTATCTCATCTATTAAAAAACCAAAAGAATAATTAAGGAGAATTTTATGGCAACAAAAAGAGTAGTAATAGATCCCATAACAAGGATAGAAGGACACTTAAGAGCTGAAGTGGTTGTTGATGAAAAAAATATTGTAAAAGAGGCTTATGTTAGCTCTACACTGTTTCGAGGTCTAGAGATCATAGCAAAAGGAAGAGATCCAAGAGATACTCCTTTTATGATGCAAAGAATTTGTGGAGTTTGTACATATTCACATTATTTAAAAAGTACGATGGCTATAGAAGATGCACTCGGCATAGTTCCTCCTTTAAATGCCAAACTTGTGAGAACTCTTATGAATGCAGCATTGTTTATGCACGATCATCCTGTTCATTTTTATCAGCTTTCAGGAGTTGACTGGGTAGATATTGTTTCAGCTTTAAGTGCTGATCCTAAAAAAGCTAGTGAATTAGCTTTTAAATACAGTGATAATCCTATGGCAACAGGCGAAAATGAACTTAAAGCGGTACAGGAAAAAGTGGCTAAATTTGCAAAATCTCCTTCAGGTTTGGGACCATTTGCAAATGCTTATTGGGGACATCCGACTTATCATTTTACTCCTGAGCAAAACCTTATCGGACTTTCGCATTACTTAAAAGCACTTGAGATGCAACGAATTGCAGCTCAAATGCTTGCAATTTTTGGTGGAAAAATGCCTCATCCTCAAAGTTTGACAGTCGGTGGAGTTACCTGTATTATGGATTTGCTCAATCCTTCAAGGCTCGGAGCTTATATGGTTAAATTCCAAGAAATGGCAAATTATATCAATAATGCTTATCAAGCTGATATAATAATGGCAGCCGAAGCTTACAAAAACGAACCAAGTGTAACAATGCCAGCAGGTATAAAAGATTTTATGTCATATAAAGATTTTCAAGTGGGAAGAGATGATTTTATATTTGACGGCGGTTATATTACCGGCTTTGATATCACAAAAGCATTTGATATAAAGAAAGAAGATATAACAGAAGATGCTACACATTCATGGTATAAGGATGATGGTCCTTTGCAGCCATACAATGGAAAAACAAGACCGGAATATACCGGATTTGTTGATGGCGAGAGTATAAATGGTGAAGGAAAGATGGTAGGTAGTAAACTCATCAATGAAAAAGAAAAATATAGTTGGATAAAGTCTCCAAGATATAATGGAAATCCTATGGAAGTAGGACCGTTGGCCAATATGGTTGTAAATTATGCAAGGGGGAATAAAAGAGTTGTTAAAGCAGTTGATAACTTTTTGAAAAGGACGGGTCTTCCTGCTTCTGCACTTTTTACTACACTTGGAAGAACAGCAGCAAGAATGTTGGAGTCAAAAGTTATAGCTGATAATGCTCTTACGGCTTTTCACAATTTGGTTGAAAATCTAAAAGTTGATCAAACTACTTGTTCGCCTTATGTCATAGACAAAAATAAAGAATACAAAGGCTTGGGAATAGGTGAGGTTCCAAGAGGAATGCTTAGCCATTGGGTGAGGATAAAAAATGGAGTTATAGAAAACTATCAGGCAGTTGTTCCAAGCACCTGGAATGCAAGCCCTATGGATAAAAATGGAAAACACGGACCTTATGAGGCAAACCTGTTGGGACTTAAGATAGATGATTTAACAAAACCGCTTGAGATAATCAGAATTATACATTCATTTGACCCTTGTATTGCATGCGCAGTTCATGTTATGGATGTAAAAGGAAAAGAGATAGGAAATTATAAGGTAGATCCACTATATGGTGGATGTAGTATTTAAGGAGATATTATGACTAAAGTAAATGATTCAGAGTGTATGATAAGAGAAAAAGAGTTTACTTCTTCATTTAGATGGCAACATTGGCTAAGAGCTATATCTATAGTTATTCTGGTCGTAACAGGGTTTTATATCGCAATCCCATTCATAACTCCTGCACCAAATCCTACACCTACTGGATTTTTGCAAGATTATATGAGGGCATTTCATCTAATATTTGGATTTTTGCTTATATCTGTGGTTTTATTTAAAAGCTATTTGTTTTTATTTAGTAGAGATAGTGTTAATGAAAGAAAATCTTTTCTTGATTTTTTCTCCATAAAAGTATGGTCAAAACAAATAGGATATTATCTTCTTATAGCAAGGCATCCAAAGCTTAGAGGCACATATAATCCTGTACAATTTTTAGCTTATATTGTCTTTTATTTGATGATATTTGCGATTATTGTAACTGGACTTATGCTTTTTGTGCAAGATTACCATACCGGACTTGCTGGTCTTTTGTATGCTCCTATGATCAAGTTAACTGCCCTTGTCGGTGGCTTGGCAGTTGTTAGAGAAATTCACCATCTTTTGATGTGGGGCATTATCTTATTTGTGACGGTCCACATATATATGGCGATTTTTAATGCAGTTTTTGGAAAAGACGGTTCAATGGATGCTATATTTAGCGGTTTAAAATGGCACAATAAAAGTGAAAAGTAAAAAATTGGGGGAGAGGAAGTGAAGATACTTATCCTTGGCATAGGAAATGTTTTGTTTGGAGATGAGGGGATAGGAGCATTTTTAGCTCACTATATAGATAAAAATTATGAATTTATCTCAAGTGAGCATAGTGTAGATGTGGTTGATGGTGGAACATTGGCAAGTAGGCTTATACCTATTATTGTTGAGTATGATTTGGTTTTCATCCTTGACTGTGTTACCGTAGAGGGTGCCAAAGTTGGTGATATTTATTTTTTTGATTATGACAAAATACCTGATTTTATCACTTGGCAGGGAAGTGCACATGAAGTAGAGATGCTTCAAACTTTGCAAATGATGGATATGTACGGAGACAGACCCACAACTAAGATAGTCGGTGTTGTACCTTTTGTCATAGGTGAGGATTCTACATTTGATATAACAGATGAGATGAAAAAAGCAAGTATTTTGATGATTAAAATTATATTTGATGAATTACAAAAACTTGGTATCAAAGCTATCCAAAAAGCAAATTATTCTATAGAGGAAATCATACAAACTGCTTGTTTTGAAGGTATGAGATGATTTTAAAATTTACTTTTGAATACCAATCAACTTCGCTGGTTTTAGAGAATATTTTATTGAGAGAGTTAAAAAGCACTACATTAACAGGCAAGTTGGAAAAATATGGTGATTTTGTATCATTGTATGTTAAAGGTGGCGAAGAAGAGCTACAAGATTTTGCCGATAATCTCAGCATAAATGTACCATATTCATTATTTTTAAAAGATACTAAAGTCGAAGCTGTCGATAAAATGCCTGATAAAGATTATATTTTGCCAAATTACCCAAAAAGAGAGTTACCATTTTGTCCTAAATGTGAAAAAAAAGCTTTTGAAGATTATGATCCTTTTGTAAAATGCGTTGCTTGCGGTTACAGTTTTAAAAGTTCAACTCTTAAATATAAAAATTTTGCAAAAATAATTACAAATGATAATGAAGGAATTTTTAAAAATTTTGCAAAAGTTTTAAAAAATGGGGCAGTAGCTAAAATCAAAACTTTTAACGGTTATAAAAGTATCTCTTTGATGAATCAAAAAAACTTTGAAAAAATAAAAGGTGATTTTGATTTGCTGTGTGCTGATCTGGAAAGTATCGATAAGATTTGTTCGATTGGAAAAAGTGAAATGTTGGCACTCGGGAGTTTTGAAAAACCTATTTTGGAATTATTTGTAAACCATAATTTTTTAAATATTTTTCCTTTTATAAAGAATTTATCAAAAGTAAGAGTGAGATTGAGTAATGATTTGATACTTGATATTATATGCAAAGAAGTTAAAGCATTGGGTCCTTGCTATATAATCCTTAGTGATTGCGATGAGCAAAAACAGTACAATATAGAGATTGATTTTGATTCTAAAATTTCTAAAAATAAATCTTTGGAAGCTATCGTTTTAGATGATGGTCAAAGTGTTATAACCAAGGGTGATTTAGGGTTGGTGCCAAAAGTTAATGATGGTTTTAAGGATATCTCTTTAAAAGCATTTTCAAATAACTTTGTTGCTATAAATGATAATGAGAAGATAATAACTTATAAAAAAAGCAAAGAGTTGCCACCGATACTTGATACATTTACTCTTGGAGAAGGTGATTTGTCTTATGAAGCAGCACATGGAGCTTTTTATACTGTATTGTCTGAACACTCTTTGCTTGATAAAACAATGGCAGGAGTTTATTTTAGTAAAATCAATAATGATAGAATTATGATAAATTCTCCGAAATTCGGACTTGTGGATTATATAATATTTGATTTTAATTTTCCTAAAACTCTTTCCAAATTACTAAAAATTATGAAAAATGAAAATGAAACTTCATCAAGACTTGTTGAGAATTTTATGACAAAGTTTCCTGATTTTTATAAAGATGAATTAAAATTCTCTAAAATGGGGAATATTTATAAACTTTGGGGTGTTGCAGCTATAATGCTTGGTATGCAAAATGACGGTGATGTAAAAAAAGGAGCTCTTAAATTGATAAAATATGCCGCTTCTTTTAAGGGTAAAAAGGGACCGAGGATTGACTATAAGTTAAAAAAAGATAAAAATAAACCAAAATTAGACAATCTAAAAGCGATAAAAACAGCCATGAGCTTTAAACTTGCTGGCATTGAT
The DNA here is from genome assembly GCA_026993075.1 of Campylobacteraceae bacterium. Taxonomy (GTDB): domain Bacteria; phylum Campylobacterota; class Campylobacteria; order Campylobacterales; family JALSKU01; genus JALSKU01. The sequence continues at coordinate 2,629 of JALWUQ010000072.1, read as the reverse complement.
TTTCCCACTCTTAGCTTTGGTGTGATGGAAAGTTTTGCAGAGTTCGCATCCAATATTTTGGATGATATTAGTCGTGATTATGAAATGGATGGAGTTTGCTTTAACGGATCTTTGTTTGAATCAGCAAATCTTATCAATAAATTTTATACAATTACAAAAAAGAATTATAAGGTTTATTTGCATAAAGAGTTTACTTTGGATGATATGAATTTGGGTTATGGGATCATAAATGCAGCTTGCAAAAAATGATAGATATAGACTAAAAGTGGAGGGAATTGTTCAAGGGGTTGGATTTCGACCTTTTGTTTACCAGATCGCTTTAAAAAATAAGATAAAAGGTTTCGTTAATAATTCAAGTGAGGGTGTTTTTGTCGAAGTTGAGGGTAAAAAGGAAGATATCAAAAACTTTTTAAATGAGCTTAATGACTCTTTGCCACCACTTGCTAAAATCAACAAGATTGAAAAAAATAGAATCAAACCTCAAAACAGCAATGATTTTAAAATTATACAAAGCTCTATTGCAGATATAAAATCAGCTTTGATATCCCCTGATATAGCTATTTGCAAGGATTGTTTAAAAGAGTTAAGAGATAAAAAAGATAGAAGATATAATTATTTTCTGATAAATTGTACAAATTGCGGACCTAGATATACTATCATAGATACCGTACCCTATGATAGAGTAAATACTTCAATGAATAGGTTTAAAATGTGTTATGATTGCGAAGAAGAATACAAAAATCCACTTAATAGAAGATACCATGCCCAGCCTATTTCTTGCTATAAATGCGGACCCAGTATAAAGTTTTACAAAACTCGCACAAAAGAAGTTTTAAGCTTTGGCGAAGAAGCCATAAAACTTTGTGCTAAAAGTATAAAAAGAGGCAATATTGTAGCTATAAAAGGGCTTGGTGGATTTCATTTAGTCTGTAGTGCTGTAAATCCAAAAGCAGTAAGGCTTTTACGAAAAAGGAAAAACAGACCCTCTAAGCCGTTTGCTGTTATGTTTAAGAGTTTGGAAGATATAAAAAAGGTTGCAGTTTTAAATCAATTTGAAGAAAACTTGATACAAAGTAAAGAAAAACCTATCGTTATAGTAAAGAAAAAAGAGCTTCATAAATTTAGAAAAAGAGAGTTGCCTGTTACCTCATTTGTAGCTCCCGGAATTGATAGAATTGGAGTCTTTTTGCCGTACACCCCACTTCATTATTTGCTTTTTGACTATCTTGAGTGCCCGGTAGTGGCGACAAGTGCCAATCTAAGTGATGAGCCTATTATAAGATATAAAGATGAACTTTGTGAAAAATTAAGCAGTGTTGTGGATTTTGTCCTTGATTTCAATAGAGATATCGTAAATGCTTGTGATGACAGTGTCGTACAAGTGGTCGCAAATGAAAAACAAACCCTAAGACTATCTCGCGGATATGCACCAAAATATATAAAGCTATCTCACAAATTGGATAAAAAAATTCTTTGTGTAGGGGCGAACCAAAAAAATACGATTACTTTGGCTTATGAGGATACTTTGGTTGTCAGTCCTCATATAGGAGATCTTAACTCTATTGAGTCTATGGAATATTTTGAAAGAACGATTGAGAGTTTTAAAAGATTTTATGATTTTGAGCCTGATGTCGTGGTGCATGATAAGCATCCTTTTTATGAAACTACAAAGTGGGTAAAACAGTTAAAAACAACAAATGAAAAACTAAAGATTTATGAAATTCAACATCATTATGCACATATACTTTCTTGTATGGCTGAATTTGGCTTGAGACAAAAGGTACTTGGATTTAGTTTTGATGGTACTGGTTATGGAGATGATGGAAATATTTGGGGTGGTGAAGTTTTTGAATGCGATGAAAAAGAGTATGAAAGAGTATATCATTTTAAATATATAAAACTTTTAGGAGGCGATAAAGCCATAAAAGAGCCAAAAAGGATGGCACTTAGTTTACTTTTTGAAAAATACTCTTTACAGGAAGTTTTGGACATGAATATCGCTATTGTTCAAAATTTTAGTAATATGCAAATAAAAAACTTTTATAAAGTATGGCAAAATTGCTCTTTAAAAACAAGTTCTGTAGGAAGATTGTTTGATGGGATTGCTAGCTTGTGTGATATCTTACAAATCAGTAATTATGAGGGGGAAAGCGGACTTTTAATCGAGTCGTTTTTTGATGAGAATATACATGAATTGCTGCCATATAATATAAAAGAAAAAGAGATAGATTTAAGTGATGCTGTAAATAAAATCATAGATATAATGTGTGAAAATAAAAATATAAATGATAAAAAAATCATAATATCATCAATGTTTATAAATACAATAGCTCAAATAATTATAGATATTTCAATAAACTCAAATCTTGATATTGTATTAAGCGGAGGAGTTTTTCAAAACAAGACTCTTTTAAATATGGTAGTAAATAAGTTAAAAAATATAGATAAAAAAGTATATTTTCAAAGACACACCCCCATAAATGACGGAGGCATTTCTCTAGGCCAAGCATGGTGGGCGGTAAAAAATAATCTGTTATAAATCTTTAAATAAATATATAAAAAGGTCAAATAGATAGGTGATAGTGATAGCATAAAGTACTATCACTATCACCTGACCCCCCTACCCTCT
>JALWUQ010000071.1 GCA_026993075.1 Campylobacteraceae bacterium | reverse complement strand
TTCAATCTTTTTCCTCTGATCTGATTATCTTGATTTTTTCACCTTTTTTGAAGCCATTTTTTCTATCTTTATAGTTTTCAACCGCAGCCAAAAAAGCATGCATAACCAAACGAGGCTTTTCCTTATCTGGACTCAAATCGGCTTCCAAATCTGCGAGTAATTCATGACAAAGCCCTACCCCCTCATCTATGCTCTCACCCTTTACAGTATCACTAAATAAAGATCCAGATAGCACGGTACTTTTGCATCCTGAAATCAAAAATCCTATATTTTCAACTATTTCATTATTATTTACATTTATAAAAATAGTAGTTTTTGCATTTTTATCAGGATTTTTACAAACTCCCTTCCCATTGTAAACTTCTAATTTTTTATTATTTTTTGGATTGTTAAAATGCTCTTTTAACTCTTTTTGTTGTTGCTCATTCATTAGCTCATTTGGATTCATATTGTACTTCATTTACTAATGATATTTTGTTTTAAGTTTTTAATCATCTCATTTTTGTAAACAGTGATATAATTTGAAATTTTATTTTTTATAAAAGTGCTTGGTGTTATAAGAAACACTATCTCTTCATTTAGAAAATTAAAAATCTTTGCCCTTGATGTTATATTATTGATAGCTATACTATTTTTAGCAAATAATCTAAATTTTAAAATAAATTCACACTCTTTTATCTTTTTAATTTTCTCCAATGCTTTTTTATTGACTTTGATAACAATAGAATCAATAGAAATAGAACTTATAACACCATCAGCTGCCATTATATTTTGACACTCTATCATAACTCTTATAGCTTTTTCGGGAGCAATTCTGACATTTTCTCTATCGGCAACAGAATTATCCTGAAATTCAATATTATTTATATGAACAATAAAGTCCTTAAAGTTATATTTTATAATTTGTCCTTTGATAATGTTTGGAAACTTTTTATGTTTTACATGCAAGAATTGTTCATTTTTTTGAAGATACAACAATTCCTCAAAAGTTGTTTGTAAGTGTAAAGAATTTTTACGATACTCTACAACGGTTGCATCTGCTTTAATAGGAATACCGTTATAAAAATTATATATCTTTACATCCGGATCTTGAGAAAAAATTGTATGCAAAGTATCTTCTCTTTTAACTGCATTGTAAAAATCAAAATCCCGCAAACCGTATATTATCTTTCCTATGGCGAGTCTTTTTGAAATTATCAAATATTTACTTACTCTGTGCAATAATTCTTCAGAAGTATCTTTTACATCCAACTCACTGATACCGACTCTGTCAATTTTTATATTATAATCACTTTGCAATTTAAATTGAATCTTTTTAAAAAATACGATGCTTTGTTGTAATTTTAAATTTTTGAAAATGATAATAAAATTATTTTTATTATCATAAAGTATGGGAGCAAAATTTATCATAGTGTAAAAATCTTTGAAAAAATCTTTGAAAAAAAATATATCATCAATATCCACTTCATGCTTGAATTTTACAATTGACAATGGTATTTTATTTTCTTTAGCATAATCAATTTCCGCTTCAATCATAGCCATGTTTTGGTAATTTACAATATTTTCACACCTATTCATTTATTTCCTTGTTTAATTAATGAGACCAATGCACAATAAAATATTATACATTGGTCTCATAATTCAGATTATATCAAATATTTTTTTCATTTTTAGTTAGATTATTGTAAAATCTGTAAAAAATATTAGGAAATACCATGCATGATAGAAATAAAAAGCTTTTTTATGAAGACTTAAGAAAAATATATCTCATTTTAGAACAAAGACAAAAAGATATAAATAGCTATTTTGATATCTTAAATAATAAAAAATGCAATAAACAAAAAAGAGATTTTATTGATAATTTTTTAAACGATATTAAACTCACGATAAACAAAGAAAACAGATTAAGTGTGATAAACAGACTGGTCAATCTCAGGGATGATTCACTAATACAAGCTTTAAAAAAGGAAGATTTTAGCGAAGATAAAATCTTAGAGATAAAAGAAAATGCTTATCTTTGGGTCAGCAAATTTTATATTGACTCACACTCAAAAATTATACATAAAATCAACTCTTTAAAACTTTTGACACCATTTTACAGAGCTGTTTTGGAAGGAGTCCATGAGGTAGGCAAGTCTCTTAGCAGTTGGCAGTCATCTTGGACAGCCTACATTATCAATGGAGTTAACAAAGAACTTTACAGGCTTTTTGAAGGTGATGAAGAAAAGATTTTTAAAATGCTAAATGAAAAAGAATTATTTGATAAAAACGAAGAAGGAAAGCAAGCCCAGAGGTCATACTCTGTTTTGGTAAAAACCAAAGATGGGTATAAAAATACAGCTTATAGTGAAGCTTTTAGTAAAGAAGTAAAAAATGTTATCAAATCTCTTGAAAAATTTAAACTTAGAATATCTGTCTTAAAAGATGATATTTTTCATCAGGAGTGTTTTTATCAAGATTACCTTCAAGCTATCATAAATGCTTTTAGTGAAACAAATACCGATAAACTCATAACAAAATGGGCGGATGTTGATAGGATTTGGATGGGGATAACCTCACCTTTGCAGATAGGGCACCCTCTTGAATATTATGAAGATCATTACAGAAAAGCCGTAGCTTTGGAATGGGATATAAGAATAAGTAATCCAAATTACAATCAAGCAAGTAATACCAAAAAAACCATACAAGATATGTTTGACTCACTTTTTACCAAAATAAGTGATAAAAATAAATATAAAAATATTTACAAAAGCACTCTGTCAAATTTAAATAAAGTTCAACTCTATATAGGCCGCCCGCTCTTTTTTTACGGAGCTGAATTTTGTGGACTTTTTTCCGCTCAGGTTGTCCCCAATGATGAAAGTGTAAGCTCAAAATACGGGAAAAAAATATTTGCATTTGCAGATAATATTTTAGACTCACTAAAAGCCAAACCTACTCTTAAGATAAATGAAATTGTTTTTGGAAAACAGTTTTTAAAATTTGAAAAAGATTTGATTTTCAATAAAAAAGAGATATGGCATAAAGTTTATGATGTTACTACCATAGGACATGAATTTGGGCATATACTTTGGATGGACAAAACAAGTGAAACTCTTATGAATAAAACTGGAAATTTTAAAAATATTGAAGAATTTAAAGCGACTACAGGCGGATTGATGGCATTTTTCTTATATGAGCAAAAAGAATTATCGCCATATATTCTAAGAGATTTGACAAAAAGAGCAGTCGGTCTTATAGCCTGGAAAGAAACAGCAGAGGTTGAGCCGTATTATTGTGAGGGACTTATTCATCTTGATATTTTATTTCAAAGCGGAGTACTTTGTTTTGATGGTACTTTAAGTATTGACTTAACAGATGAAAAATATATAAATACTAAAAAAATCTATCAAAAAATGTATGAAGAGTTGGCAAGAACTTATCTTCAAAAGCAAGATGCGACAAAATATTTAAATAAATTTGCAAAAAAAGAGGAAAAATATTTTATGCCTGTAAAACAAGAAGTCAAAAGTTTTGTAGAGTATTATTGGGATTTGCACAAAGAGATAGGAAGAGTGGTCACATAAGTAACCACTCTTCTTTTTTACCTACTGATCTTGCACACTATAATGAGCAAAGCTCTCTATAGTGGCAGAAGTGCAACCCCTTTAAAGCTTACGAAAAGTATGGCGTTTAAAAAAAGTGCACAAGTTCAGCTAATTAATCAAAGAAGGATCCAACTTCAATTCTTCGTTATTCATAATCCCAATACCATTATCAAGCACATGATGAGCTATCTCTTTAGCACTTGAAAGTGAGTGCATGTGGCAAGTTCCGCATTGATAGATGTTAAGCTCAGGTATATCATCCTGACTTTTAACATTTAAAACATCTTTCATAGACTCTTCCCATGCCTTTACGACCCTTTCTTCTTTTGGGCTTCCTATAACACTCATATAAAATCCCGTCCTGCATCCCATAGGTGAAAGATCAATAACTTCAACATCATCACCATTTAAATGATCCCTCATAAATCCGGCAAAAAGATGCTCCAAAGTATGAGTTCCCTCAGGAGACATAAGTCCCTTATTTGGTCTGTAAAATCTAAGATCAAATACCGTAATAGTATCTCCGCAAGGAGTTGTCATATATTTTGCAACTCTAACCGCAGGTGCCGGCATCTTAGTATGGTCTACCATAAAACTATCTAACATTGGCATAAAATCCACCTCCATATTTTTTTAGCAATATTATAGTACAATTAAGATTAATTTCTAACCTTATGCACTTTTTTCTCGAAAAGTCCTACTTTTCGTAAGCTTCAAGGGGGTTGTAGGGACTTTCGTCCCTGCCACCATAACGAGCTTTGCTCATTATGGTGCGTAAGGTCAGAGAATTTCTCTAAAGGATAATAATGAAACTTTTACTAATAGGTGCAGGAAATATGGGTGGAGCTATGCTTGGTGGATTAAAAAACCATGATATTACCGTAGTTGAGAAGCATCAATCAAAAATAGATAAATTGACAAATCTATACAAAGATGTAAAAATAATCAAAAAAATACCGAATATAGATGATTATACCGTTATACTGGCCATAAAACCACAATCTCTTAATTCACTAAATACACAAGGTCAGGCAAAAGGGGTTATTTCCATACTTGCTGGAGTAAGCATTGAAAGACTAAAAGCTGCTATTAACTCAAAATCATACATTAGAGCTATGCCAAACATAGCAGCACTCAAACAAAAATCCGTAACTTCTCTTTGTGGCGACAGTGAATTGAAAAAAGATGCTATAGAGATTTTAAGTGGTATAGGAAAGTGCTTTTGGTTAGATAATGAAAAAGAGTTGGATATAGCTACTGGTATCGGAGGCTCTGCTCCGGCTTGGATAAGCATGGTAGCGGAAGCTTTAAGTGATGGGGCTGTAAAACTTGGTCTTAAAAGAGACATTAGCTACCAATATGCCGCTTATATGTTAGAGGGTGTCGGTGAAATGCTAAAAGACGAACACCCTGCTCTTTTAAAAGATAAGATAACTTCCCCAGGAGGCACAACTGCAGCAGGAGCAGCTAAGCTTGAAGAGGGCAAAGTAAGGGATGCTTTCATAAAAGCAATGCAGGAGTGTTTTAATAAAACTCAAAAACTTTGAAATATAAAATTTTTTGAGTATAATTTCACTTCAAGAGACCACTACACAGTATAAACACCCATAAAAGTCTAGTTTTGGGTGAGATTTGTGATATAAATTTTGAAGGACTAATTAAAGTTAATTCAAAAAATTTATCTTGCAAAGATTGCCCAAAAATAGACTTCCCTTTGGGTATCAACAGGTAGCTTATATACTTCGTTAAACTTCATTGACTTAAAATAAGTTAAGTCTGCAAAAGTTTGCCTCGTCTATAAACTACCTGTTGATATTATGGGCGTTTATACTGTGCAGTGGTCTCTTCAAATAAACAAAAGGAAAGAAATGGAAAAAGTAGTATGTCATGTATGTCTTAGTCAATCAAGTGAGAATGATAATAAAGTTTATCTAAAATCTATCTGTAGAGGTGAAGAAGTTTATGTTTGCACAGGATGCATTCCTCAAGTAATACACGGAAGCGGTGAAGTTGTAAAAACTAAAGAGCAAGTCAAAAAAATTCTTGGCGAATAAAGATTTCAATACTTACATCATCAAAAATATACTCCTGAGTGCACTGACGCTCAGGTGACTTGGTTCAACTCCAACAGTTTTTAATGATTTTGTAAAAATATACTGCATTTTTGCAAAAACAACCTCAAATGATAAATTTGATGGTGAAAATAGACTCTCTTTTTTATCTTTGATATATTCTAGATTATTGATAAGCTTTGCGCTAAGACTTTCTCCTTTTTTTAATCTTTTATACAACTCTATTTGCCAATTATTTTGCCAAGTTAAAAAAAGATATTGTCCTTGTCTATTTCTAGCAGTTTTTATCTTCCAATCCACCACTTGAAGTATTTTATAGGCAAACTCTAATCTCTTTTTATTATATTGCAAGGCACTTATTTTATGAAATTGTGCCTCATTATAAGCAAAATAAAACATTTTATATAAACCTACTATGAGATAATCACCTCTTTCTTTGATCTCATTTTTTGAAAAAGCTATTTTTAGGTATGTTTTGAAATTATCTTGTGCAAAATCTTTTATCAATGGAAGATTTATACTGTTTGTTTTATGTTTAATGTCATATTGTAGATATGATAATGTATTTTTTGTAAAAATTTCAGGATTTCTTTTATAAAGTTTATATTCTAGTTTAATTAAAAGCATATTTAAATCAATTTGATAATTTTGCATAAGAGTTGCACCGCTTGTTTGAAAGATAGAACGAGCAAAATTTTCATTTTTTATTGAACAACCTGAAAATAATGCAACAATAAGCATAAATGAAAGTATTGAATATTTTTTCATTTTGCTCCTTTTGTAAAGATTTGTATGTTACTCCATCTCCAAACTCATAAGATACATATCCTCCCCATCAAGAACTTCAAGATCAGTGCTTTCGCATTTAGGACAAATGTATTCAAATTTTTCTAAAGTCGATTTTGCATTACAACTGTTACATTTTACCAAAATAGGCTGAATATTCAAAACAAATTCAGCCTCACTACATACTGTTTTTTCTTTAAAAGTTTCAAAAGCACTTCTTAAAAGATCTGGCTCAACACCACTTAAAACTCCAATTTTGACGACAACTTTAGTGATTTTATTGACTTTATTTTTTACCACTTGATCTTCGCATTGATCTAAAAGAGACTGCACTATGCTGAATTCATGCATCAGCAAATCCTAGGTAGCAACTCACCAGTTGGACTCTCTAAAAATCTTTTTGTTCCCCAACTGTTATGAAGCACCACTTTACCTATATATTTATCTGTTATATCTGCAATATATGAGCAGCTTTTATTAAATCTTTTTAATATTTTTATCGTTTGTTCTATTTTTGATTTGTTAACTGCTATAAGAAAAGTTCCTTCGTTTGCCAAGGCTGTCGGCTCAAAACCAAGTATTTCACAAATCCCTTTTACCTCATCGCTTACAGGTATCTTTTCTTCATAAGCTTCTATACAAACATTTGACTGTTTTGCCCATTCATTTAAAACTGCACTCACTCCGCCTCTTGTAGCATCCCTTAAAGCAGTTATTTTTAAACCTTCATCCAACAAAGCTTTTACAATAGGAAATAAAGAAGTACAGTCGCTTCTAAGCTCACTCTCAAGCTCTATGCCCTCACGACTTGCAAATATCGCTGCTCCGTGAGAGCCTATGTCTCTGCTGACGAGGATAACATCATCTTTGCTTATGGCATTTGAGCTTATATCATTTTGCAAAACTTCACCGATACCTGTTGTATTTATAATAATCTTATCCACGGTTCCTTTTGGCATCACTTTTGTATCGCCGCTGATGACAAGAGTGCTGTTTATCTTAAGCTCTTTCTCCATAGACTTAGCAATTTTCTCCAAATCATCCATCAAAAAACCCTCTTCTATAACAAAACTGACTGTCAAATACTTTGGTTTTGCTCCCATCATAGCAAGGTCATTACAAGTTCCGCAAATACTGAGTTTTCCTATATCAGATCCTGGAAAAAATATAGGACTGACTGTAAAACTATCCGTACTCATAGCGATATTCTTTTGATTAAGTTCTAAAATAGCCGCATCTTCACTTTTTTCTAAAATATCATTTTTAAAAGCTTTATAAAAAACTTTTCTTATAAGCTGGTTGTTTTCTTCCCCGCCATTTCCCATAGCCAATGTTACTGTCTTATTCATAAATATCCTTAGTTAATTATATCTATCAAATTTTTCCCATTATATTGTTTACTGTTATCAAATTTAAATATATTTTTATCTTTTGCTGTATGACACTTGATACAGGTATTAAGAACTTTATGCTCTTTAATGTTTGTTTTAGCTACTTTTTTCATGTCATGACATTGCCAACAATCCTGCCCACAACTAGTAGCCCCCATGTCCACTTTGGATAAACTTTTCTTCGTATGACATCTTTTACAAGTTGTCAGTATCTCATGATTTTTATCCATCTTGCCATTTTTTTTGATAAGTTTTGGATGACAAGCCACACAATTACCCTCACAAGCATATATCCCAATACCTGAAAATAAAAAAATGATAAAAATAATCTTACCCATAATATCCACTCCTTAAAATTACACTAATTTTTATTAGCGAATATTACCATATTTATAATAAGCCGCACAAGCACCCTCACTACTTACCATACAACTTCCAAGAGGTGAGTTTGGCTTGCAGGCATTTCCAAAAACTTTACAATCCATAGGTTTTGCTTTGCCTTTTAGTATCTCTCCGCAAATACAAAGCTTATGGTCATCTATCTTTTTATCAGGTAAAATATCGGCATATATTATCTCTGCATCATATTTAGCATATTCATCTCTAAGTTTTAAAGAACTTTTTGGAATATCGCCTATGCCTCTCCATCTAAAACTGTCTTTCCTGTCAAAATACTTTTCCACCAATCTTTGAGCACAGACATTGCCCTCTCTTGTTACCGCTCGCCCATATTCATTTTCAACTTCACACCTGCCCGTGATAAACTGTCTAAGTATCATATATATACTTTGCATTACATCAACCGGCTCAAACCCGCTGACAACAACTGGTGTATGATAAGTCAAAGGAAACTCTTCATATATCTTACTGCCTGTTATGGCACTAACATGAGAAGGCCCTAAAAAAGCATTGATTTGACAATCTTTATCATCCATCAAAACTCTCATGGGCTCCGGAACTCTTACATGATTTATATGAAAAAATACATTTTTAATACCTTGTTTTATCACTTTCTCAAGCAAAGCCGCACTCATGGGTGTAGTAGTTTCAAAACCTATAGCATAAAATATCACTTTTTTTGAAGGATTATCTTTGGCAATTTTTAAAACATCAAGTGGCGAGTAAACAAACCTTACATCCGCCCCCTCACTTCTGGCATTTTGCAAACTCCCATGACTTCCTGGAACTTTTATCATATCCCCCAAAGTTACAAGTATCACATCTGATTGCTGAGCGAGTATATAAGCATGATCTATTCTCTCTTTTGGCATAATACAAACTGGACATCCAGGGCCGTGTATGAAATTGATATTTTCAGGAAGAAGCTGTAAGATGCCATATTTCATGATAGTATGAGTATGCCCACCACAAACTTCCATAATATTTATGTTTCTATCTATTTTTTTAGCACCTTCGTTTATCTTTTTGGCAAAAGATTTGATAGTCTTGGAATCTCTAAAGTCATCATATAGATTTTTTAGTTCAAGTTTGCTCATTTAGCCTATCCTCTTCTTCCATCTTTTGTACTATCTGCTCATAAAGCTCCAAGCTATCCAATGCTCTTTCTTTATCTATCTTATTCATAGCAAATCCGACATGAATAAGCACAAAATCCCCTTTCTCTACCGGCTCATCTATCAAATCAAGACTAACTTTTCTTTTAACCCCCATTGTATCGACTGTAGCGATATTATTCTCATCTATATACTCTATTTTACTAGGTATTGATAAACACATTATCTCATCTCCATTTTAAATTTTATCCAATTTGCCACTTTTTTAAGTGACTCTTTATCTTTGGTACTGACTTCAAGAATATCAACATTTGGTTTTAGTTTTCTCGCTGCTTCTTTCTCTTTTTCTATGTTATACTCAAAATATGGTAAAAGATCAGTCTTTGTAAAAAGTATCAAATCAGCCTTTCTAAACATTACCGGATACTTTTCTATCTTGCTCTCACCCTCAGGAATTGAAACCAAAACAACATTTAAGTGAGCTCCAACATCATAACTTGCCGGACAAACAAGATTGCCCACATTTTCTATAAAACAAACATCAAGTTCAGATATAGGTAGATGGTGCAATCCTTTATGTACCATAAAAGCATCAAGATGACAGGCCGAGCCTGTTTGTATCTGCTGTGATGGAATCCCTTTTGCTTTTAGTCTATCTGCATCTTTATTTGTTTGCAAATCTCCCTCAACAACACCAAACTTAAAATCAACTATATCGCTTAAGTGTTCCAAAAGTGTAGTCTTCCCACTTCCAGGACTGCTCATAAGATTGATAGCAAGTACATTATTTTCATTGAAATGCTCTCTGTTATGCTCAGCCTCATGATCGTTTTTATCCAAAATCTTTGTTATAACAGAGATAGTTTTTGCATCATTTAGCTGAGGATTGTCATGTATTTCAAAGTGGGCATGCTCATGCGTATGTTCATGCGAACTTTCCTCAGTTATACTACAGCCACAATCTTTACACATATTATCTCCTTAAATTATTTTATAATCTCTCTCACCATTATATATTTTTTATAGTATAAAAAAGCACTAAACCAACTTACTATCATCACAACAACAACGATAATACCTAAAACTTCAAATTGTAAATTATTTAAATAATTAAAAAATGGTGTATCTATTTTTAATTGCATAGAAGTTACTTGTAGCCATTCTATAGCTCCTATCGAAAGAGCAACAAATACACTAGTACCAGTTACTACCATATTGAAAAATATTTTTCTCATAGCATCCACCATAGCCCAGTCATATATCTTCATCATGACCAAACCATCAAGAGAATCCATCAAGCTCATACCTGCTGCAAACAAAAGAGGAAATGCTAAAATACCCCATATAGGTAATTGCGAATCCTTAGCAAGTGCCGATGAAATACCAAGAACCGCTACTTCAGTAGCTGTATCAAAACCTAAACCAAATAAAAAACCTATAGGATACATTTGATAACTTTTATTTACCCGTTTATATGCAGACTTAAATATCCTGCCAAAAAATCCCCGTTTATTGAGTAATTCTTCTGATGTTTGATTTAGTATGTCTTTATCGATATTTTTACTGTTTTTGTGTACTTTAAATATCTTATATAAATCCTTAAGTATAAAAAGATTTATGATGCCTATGAGTGTTAAAAAAAGTGCTGAGATAGAAGTGCCTATCAAACCTCCAATATTTTCCAAAAAATGCATGTGAGATGAAACAAGCCTAACAGATACTACTACGCCTATAGATAAAAGCAATACCACAGTAGAATGACCTAAAGAAAAAAATAAACCAACCCCTACCGACTTTTGACCATCTTGTCTTAGTTTTCTAGTAACATTGTCTATGGCAGCTATATGATCAGCATCAAAAGCATGTCTTAATCCGAAAAAATAAGCCAAACTTCCCAAACTTATCAATGATAAGGAAAATTGCGATACACCAAGGAGAAATGCCCAAGCCAGTATATTAAATATAACTATAAAAGAAATTAATGCGTAAACTCTTTTCTTTAATGAGCTCATATCTACTCCTTGATGAATTTTCATTCATATTTTACAATTTTAAAATAATTCCATTATTAATTTTATAGTTTCTTATGTACTTTCAGGACTAAAAGAGTATAATGAAGAAGTGGAAAGTGAGAAATTATGAAATGTATTTATTGTGGATGTGACAAACTTTATATTTTAAAGACAGGGCAAGCTAAGTGTTATAAATGTAAAAGAAAATTTTCTTTAAAAAAACTTAAAAGAAAAAGTGAGATAATAGAGTGTTTTTGTGACGATTTCACTGTAAATTCTTGTACTAAAAAGATAGAGTTAAATTATAAAACTATTAAAAAAAAATATGACGATATAAGAAAAAATATAGCTATTTTCTTAGAAAAAGAATTTCGAAATAAAACTGTTATAGAGTATGATGAGTATGTATATCTTGAAAATTCAAAGAAAAAAGATAAAAAATATATTTTTGATGCAAATAATTTTATAACATTTCATTATGATGATAAAATCTTCAATCTTTTGATGTCAAATTTAAACAAATATAAGGCTCAATTTTTAGATGATGGGTTGGACGATGCATACTTTAGAGAATTCTCAAAATTTATGATGTTCAATAAAATATCAAAATTACAAAAAAAAGAAAATCTTATAGTAAAATTCTGGCTCTTTTTTGAAAAATTTATATTAAAATACAAAGGTGTAAAAAGTGAAAACTTTTTCTACTACCTAAAAGAAGCAGAGTTTAAGTTCAACTATCCAAAGAAGGAGCAATTAAAAATCATTTTAGATATATCTTAATATTTTATGATATAATCCGGATTTTAAAACTAAATAACAAAATTATTGGAGAGTGAATGAATTTTCAAACCAAAAAGAGTGAAAGTTATTTTTTGTCTCAACCTCATCAGCCCTTTTTTATCCTTGCTATA
>JALWUQ010000070.1 GCA_026993075.1 Campylobacteraceae bacterium | reverse complement strand
TCCAGCATCCGGAGCCACTCTTATTCAATCCATAAAATACAAAAATTAATATTTATCAAAAAATCTTATATGATTATTATATTTTTTTTGTTATACTATCATTCAAACGGCCTTAAAGAGGCCAATTTCAAAAAATAATTTTAGAAAGAGATATTATGAGAATATTGATAGTAGAAGATGACATAACAATAGCTTCATATTTAAAAAAAGGCTTGGAAGAGGAATCTTTTTCTGTGGATGTTGCTTATGATGGGGTAGATGGACTTACTTTTGTTCGTGAAAAAAATTATGCAGTTATGGTGATAGACTGGATGTTGCCAAAATTAAGTGGTATAGATATTTGTACAATAGCAAGAAAAAATGGTATAAATACACCTATTATGATACTTAGTGCAAAAAGCAATATTCAAGATAGAGTAGAAGGTTTAGATTGTGGAGCGGATGACTACTTGCCAAAACCTTTTTCATTTGATGAGCTTGTTGCGAGGATCAGAGCATTGATAAGGCGACAAAAATTACAAAAAGATACTATTTTAAAAGCGGGTAATCTTATTTTTAATGTTTCAAAGAGAAAAGTTTCAAGAGATGATAAGGAAATCGAGCTTACCATAAAAGAATACGAACTACTGGAAATTCTAATGATAAATAAAGGACATGTTGTAAGTGTTAAAAAGATAATTTCAAGTTTATGGAGCGAGGAGAGTGTATCAAGTAACATTATAACCGTTTTGATTCACCACTTAAGAAATAAGATAGACGATTTTCATACCCGAAAACTTATAAAAACAGTTAGAAAATTAGGTTATAAGATAGATGATATTTAACAGTTTTAAAAGTGTAAAATTCAAGATTTTTATAACTTATGGTATTTTACTTATTATAACAGTTTTATTTTCAAATGCAGTCTTTTACTATTTTGCCAAAGAATATATATATAAAAATACAGTAAATGCCTTAAAAAGTATATCAAGAGATGTTATTTGGGATGATATAAAAGGAAAAAATTTAAAAGATAATTTTTCATTTTCTGTACATAAATATGAATTTAGCATAAGAAATGTTTTTATACAGGCTCAATATAATGGAAAAATAGTTTTAAAATCTAAAAATCTTATAGGATTAGAACTGCCAATACAAAAACTATCAAAAAAAAACAGTATCAGTCACTTAAAAATTCATAAAATATCAAAATATAATATAATAATGTACTCAACTAAAATACCAGGAGACGAGAATTATACTGTTCAAATAGCTACTACTACTAAAACAGAAAAATACCATTTGGAAAAAATTATTAATATGTTTTTATATGGAGATCCAATTTTTATTTTATTTGTTTTACTCATTATTTATAAAATGTTGCAAGATGTGCTTAGGCCTATGAATGTTATGGTAAAAACAGCAAAAGAGATATCAATTACTGATTTAAATAAAAGAATTCCTTGTTATGACAATGGAGATGAATTTGCTGAACTTGCAAAAACACTTAATAACATGTTCTCAAAACTTCAATCTTCATATAAGCAGATAAAACAATTTAGTCAGGATGCATCACATCAATTGAAAACACCACTTACTTCTATTCGTCTGCAAGCAGGAGTCACACTAAAAAAAGATAGAGATATAAATGAATATAAAAGTGTTTTAAAATCTATAAAAAATGAGATAACATATCTTCAAAATATGATAAATGATCTTTTTTTACTTGCACAAATGGATAATGATACGATAAAAGATAATTTTGAGAATATAAGATTAGATATAGTATTGATGAATGTGATTGGAGAATTTATTGTGATTGCAAACAGAAAAGGTGTTACTTTTGATATAAAAGATATGGACAATACAGTTATCTTAGGCGATAGTACACAAATATCTGTACTTTGTTCCAACCTTATAGATAATGCTATCAAATACACTGAAAAAGGAAAGAGAGTTTCAATTGAATTGAAAAATTATATAATGAGCATCGAAGATGAGGGTGTAGGAATAGAAGAAAAAAATATAAATGCTATTTTTGATAGATTTTTTAGAGCAGATTCAAATGACAGCAAGATTGTTAAGGGGTATGGGCTTGGGTTGTCAATGGTTAAAATTATAGCCAATATTCATAAAGCGGATATCAATATACAAAGTGAAATAAAAGTTGGAACAAAGATTACAGTTAAATTTCCAAAACCAATTTAAAATCTGACCTTACGCACTATAATGAGCAAAGCTCATTATAGTGGCAGAAACTCGAAGTCCCTACAATCCCATTGAAGCTTACGAAAAGTAGGACTTTTCGAGAAAAAAGTGAGTAAGGTCAGTTAAAATTACTTAGGCTCTCTGATAATTTTGATTTGGGCTTTTGAAATTAGTTTATCAAAATATGATTTTAGTATATTTTTTTCTCTAGTGTTCATAATCGTGAAAAATATACTTTTTTTAACTTTACTAAAGGGCATAACTTTTACATTTATTTTTCTTTTTATATATAAAGACATAAATTTTTTATTAATGCTAAAAATAGGCGTAAAGTTTTCAACTTTTGTTTGCAGTAAAACAGAAAGAAGCTTCGGATTTAATTCTTTTGTTTTTAATATACTCTCTTTATGAAAAACATTTTTTAAGTTCATTATAGGATTATTTATAATGGAGTGAAGGGAATTTTTATCATTGGAGATATATTTAATAACATCGATCATTGAAGGCATTGAATAAATATCAATGTGTTTGTTGTAAAATGCTTTTAAATCTTTCTCACTTGCTTTGTGAATCTTGCTAAAAGTTATTTTTTTATATAGCTTTCTTTTTTCTATTTTTTTAGATAAATTGATTTTATATTGTTTTAAACTGATTCCGGTTGAGACGATAAACTTATCGAAATCTTTTAGTGTCATTCCGGCTTTTGTACTAATATTTTTTATTTTATTTTTTATTTCAGAATCATTAGCTCTAATATGGTATTTTTTTATAAGTGCATCTTCTATCTTTTGTTGTATAAGTGCCCGCATAGCCACTTTTTCAGGGATATTAAATTTTTTTGCATAATTGCCTATTTCTAAAAGTGTGATAGGGGCATTATTAACAGTTAGTGAGATACCGTCTATCAAACCTGCAAAAGAAAAGCTACTTAAAAAAATTATTATTATAAAATATTTGAAACCTTGCTTTAGCATCATAAGTCCTTTGGAAAAATAATAAATTATATAATAGCAGAATTTGTAGTCTTTTGCCAGCAA
>JALWUQ010000069.1 GCA_026993075.1 Campylobacteraceae bacterium | reverse complement strand
AGGGTTTGCTATAGCAAATAAATGGAATATATTAAACAGTATGGAGTTTACAGGATGTGTGAGTTTATGTCTTGGTATTTTTAGCGGAATGTTTATAGCAGGCAGTTTGAGACTTATTGATTTAAAAAATGGCAAAATTCTATCCTAAGTATAATAGAAATTATATCTTAATTTTCAATAACTTTTAAAGGTAGACTTAATGGGTATATTAGGTAAAGTTATGTACAATTACATTAACAAGATTGGATACTGTCTCCTTTTAAATAATTCATTTTTGATTCTATACCTCTTGAGTGAAACATTTAAAAATAGAATTGGTACTTTAACTTCTAAGGAAATTAGTATTATACTTGGACATTCTTTAATTTAGTTTACAAGATAGGGATGTTTTGTTTGTTAAACCTTAAGATAAAGTTTATACTGGTATGATTGCAAGAGAATATGCAAGAACAGTAGTACAAATCTTGCAAATATAAGAAGCAGTAGGACAATAAAACTATTTTGTCAAAAGAGTTGATGTTTGAATTGGCTCTTAAATAGATAGAAAATGACAAATTTATTAAGTTAGCACTAAAAAGTATAAGACTAAAAAAAGATATCTTAACTTGATGGTTGGAAAAAGAATAATAACTGACCTTGTCACACTTTGCTCATTATAATGTATAAGGTCAGATAATAAGAAAAAAAGAAGCATAGGAGAAAAGAAATGAGAAAAGGATTTACACTGCTTGAACTGATGATAGTTATCATCATATTGGGACTTTTAGCGGCACTTGTGATGCCAAACCTTATACAAAAAGGTGAAGAAGCAAAAAGAAAATTGGTTTGCGTACAAATGAAAAATATAATACAGACTCTTGATATGTTTAAGGCTGATCAAGGCACTTATCCTACGACAGAAGAAGGACTTAAAGCATTGATTAAAAATCCAAATAAAGAAAAATACCCAAATTATCCGGCTCAAGGATATTTTTCAGAGGGACAATTACCTAAAGATTCATGGAAGCATAATTTTATATACATATATAACGGAAAAAGACCTGATTTGATATCACTTGGTTCAGATGGAAAAGAGGGTGGTAAAAATGATGCGGCAGATATAAGATATTCTACTACATGTCTAAAATGAAATATAAGCTATCAGCATTTACGCTGATTGAAATGTTGATAGTTCTTATACTTATAGGTGTTATATATACTTTGATATTAAATAGATACAAACCTAAAAAAGAGGAATTGTATCTACAATCAAAAATACCTTTTAGAAGTGTATTGTTGCCTTTTTGGAATCATTCTCATGTTATACTTTTGTGTGGAGATAAGTGTAAAAAATGCAATATATATGATGATGGTGGTAAGATTATTAAAAGAATAAAAAAATCTCTTTTTAAACAAAATGATATTCCAAAGTTTTATGTATTTAACGATAATGGTGAAATAAATAGAAAAGAATTTTTGCATATTCGGCCAAAAAAAAGTGAAGAAAAAATTTGTTTTAGATTTGATTTGTATCCAAATAAAAGTAGTAGTGAGCTAATACTGGAGTATCAAAATGGCAAAGTTTTGTATTTATCACCATATTTTAATGATACTTTATCTTTTTCATCACTTGAAGGTGTACAAAATTATTTTGAAAATTTGAAAACGGAAACAGTAAGATGATATTTATCTATAAAGGAATTGATTCAAGCGGTAAAAAAATAAAAGAAAAAATAGAAGCATCATCATGGGATGAAGCCAAAAAGAAATTATCTTCGAGAGGTATCATATACAATATTTTAAAAGAAGATACTGGCCTTAACTTTAGAAATTTTTCTTTAAAAAGACAGTACCAAATGGATGCAAAAAAACTCTCTTCGATAAGTCGTGAAATATCTATGTATTTAAAAGCAGGTATTACTGTAGTTAATGCTGTAAAAATTATAACAAATCAGTATAAAAATGATAAATACCTTTTTTTATTTTTCCAAACTATCAATACACTTTTAGATGAAGGAAAAACATTTTATCAAGCATTGGATGAGCAAAAGATTATAAAACTACCTCTTTTTTACAAGCAATCCATAAGAGTCTCAGAAACAAGTGGCATTTTAAATAGTGTACTTTTTGAACTTGCTAGATTTTTAAAAGAGCAAGATAAGATAAACAAACAGATTCAAAGTGCCATGGCATACCCATTGTTTATGTTGGTTATTTCATTTTTTATGGTCGGCTTTATGCTCTCTTTTGTTGTTCCTAAGATAACATCAATGTTTTCTCAAATGCATCAGCAACTCCCATTGACAACAAGAATAGTCATAGCAACAGGCAATATTTTAAAGCAAGATGGTATATTTATCATTATTTTTTTGATAGTTATTGTGTCTGTTTTTGCATTATTGATGAAATATAATTATTCGTTTAGATATGCTATCCACAAATTTTTGCTAAAGATACCGTTTTTTGGTAAACTGATGGAAAAAACAGAATTGGCAAGATTTTCATATATGATGTCTTTACTTTTAAAATCAGGTATTCCAATAGTTCAAGCTATCAATCTTTCGGCAAATATTCTTAAAAATTCGGTTATAAAAGATATATTTTTGCAAGCATCAACAAAAGTTGTTGAAGGTAAAAAACTTTCATCATCTCTTACAGCTATGACTTATGTGGTCAATGATTCTTTTATACAAGCGGTTGCTTTGGCTGAAGAAACAAGTGAAGTAGAAGAAGTTATGAAAAATCTTTCAGAGCTTTATTTTGAAGAAAACCATGATAAAGTTACTATTTTACTATCTTTATTAGAGCCTGTTTTGATGCTCATTGTTGGAGGCATTATAGGCTTTATAGTTACTGCTATGCTGTTACCGATATTTTCTATGAATATAGGTGGATAATTTGATAAAACATAAAAGAGCTGGGTATGCTTTACTTTTTACACTTTTTATTATTTTTACAATAACTATCATACTTTCTCAAATACTCCAACTATCAGATAAAAGTATGCAATCAAGTACTCAAATAAGAAACTATATGCAACTTTCATACTTAACAAAAGATATTATAAAAGTTATAAAAAAAGCCCCCGAATTAAAAAATATAAAAGATGCAGATACATTTGATGCTTTTTTGCAAAGCTTTTCTCTTATACCTATAAAATTTAAAGACGGCACTAAAGCAGTAATAGAGATAAAACCATCTTCAACCACTATAAATATCAACAATATATCGCAATGGAATAGATATCAAAAAGAAAGATTTGTATCCTTTTTAAGAAGCTATGGAGTTCTTTCTCCAAATTATTTTCTCAATCTTCTAATAGATATCACAACACTGAAATCAACTTTAACGGATATTAAAACAGACCTACCATCACTAAATAGTGCCATTTTAAATAAATGGAGGGATTTTGAAAAGATAGAACAATATTATATATCTATAACAAAAGATTATAATATTTTAAATATTCCTTGGAAAAAGATTATATCATTTGAAGGTAATGGGTTAGATGCCAATTATATAAGTTGTGAGTTATGGAATCTTATATATTTTGATAGTAGTAATAATATAAAAATTCAAAATATTTGCCATTATAAACAAATAATTAATACTTTAGGAGACTTGAGCCTCTCTAATAATGAAATAAAAGATATTGAAAAATTTGGTATTACAACTAATACAGAAAAAATAAAAGTAATTATTAAATTATTTTTAAAGGATAAAAAAGATATAATATCAAGTTTTTTCTACAATATAAGAATAAAAAAGGTATCTAATGTTTCAATGGCTTTCTAAGCAAAAAGATCATCATGTTGTCGTATTAGATAAAGGTGGCATTGTATATAAAGATATTGTATCATTAGATAAAAAAATTGATGTTGTCCTTTTACCATCTTTTTATTGGTTTGTAGAAAAAAAGTTACCTATCAGGTTTGCTTTTCAAGCAAAAGAGTATCTTCCATCTATTTTTGAATCTTTGACAACTTCTGCTAAATTAAGCTATTTAGCTATTCAAAAAGAAGATATTTTTTGGCTTTTTGCTTATGATGATCAAGATATTCTAAAAGCATTGGAAAAAGAGAATATTAATATATCTAATGTAAAAAAAGTTTATTTTGCACAAAATGTTTTCAATGATGTGGCGATTGATTTAGACAATAATTATTCACTTATAAATATAAATGGTATTCTGACTCGCATACCTTCTACTTTGGCAGCTAATGGTAAGAAGATATCTCAAATTTCAAAAAATAATTTTAATTTAACAAAAGGTATTTCTTTAAAGCGGTATAAAAGTTTTATAGGTGAAAGTTTTTTGTATAAATTAATCATTCCTATTATTTTAATTATATTATTGTATGTTGTAGATACTGCTCAACTTTTGTATGTCAATAAAAATTTATTACAACAAAAAAATGAAATTTTTTCAAAATATAATTTACCAAACACAACTTTTCAAAATAAATCCATTCTTATGCAGTTGAAAAATACCTATAAAATACAGAAAAATTTAAGAAATTTTATAGAAACAATTATGTCGGCACCATACGGAACACATGGATTTATCACTTTATTTAAAATAAATCAAAAAAGTAGTGTACTCAGTATAAAATTGGCAAAGGCATCTGATGTAAATATATTTAAAAACTATTTTAAACAAAAACTAACTATCGGCAATATAAAAAGTATAGTTGTTCGTAATTCTATTTTAACAGTGGAGTTCAACCTATGAAACAGTTTAATCCTCTTCTTGTTTTAGCTTTTATTGTCTTAGTTTTATTATTTGTTGTATCATTAAAATATCATGAAGAAACAAGACATTCTGCCTTGATAGAACAAAGTCAAAAACTTGAAAAAATAGCTCAAAAGATAGTAACTCTTAAAAAAACATGGCAAAATAGTTCATTTCAAGAGAAGAAAATACAAAATTTCTTAAAGAATATATCCGCAAAACATATTGGTTTTACCAAGCATGCTTCTTATGATTTTTTAGACTTAGACTTTAATAAAACAACACCCTCCGCGAGTAAATATATTTTAAATACACTGATAAATCAAAATACAAGAATATTAGCACTTGATGTAAATAAAATAAATAATTCTTCATTGTCTATAAAAATTAGGATAGCAAAATGATAAAAGTATTAAAAAGATTTTCTTATTTTCTTTTATGTTTGTTATTTTTTCTACAGTTATTTATTATTTTTCTTCCAAAAGAACAAATTTTTAATTATTTAAAAGATAAGACTAAAGCTTATCACGTTATTTTACATTCTAAAATAGCGAAAGATAAAGGAATTAAATTACTTTTAAAGAACAATTCACTTGTTTATAATGGTTTAAAGGTGGCTTCAATTAAAAATATAAGTGTTGATATATTTATTTTTTATACTCAAATAAATATAAAAAATACCATACTTTCAGAAATTATCGAAAATATAATGCCACGTCATATATCTCAAATTAAAATTTATTGGTCACCTTTTATATTAAACCATATCGGACTAAAAGCTAATGGAGCAATGGGGGTTGTTAGTGGTTACATAGATTTGTTTCATAAAAAAATTATATTGATTTTAAAGCCCTCAAAACTTATGAGAACAAGATATAGTGCCACTTTAAGACAAATGAAAAAAAGCAATAAAGGTTATAGATATGTTTATAACTTCTAAAAAATCTTTTTTAAATACACTTTTGTGTTTTTTGTGGATTGCTTTGATAGCCAAATCAATAGCACTTTTTATTGGCTTTGTTTTACCTGTTTCAAAACATATTGTAAATACAAAAATAGATACAAATTTACCATATATAAAATTTTCATTAAAAAAAGATTTTGCAATAGAGATAAAAATAAAAAAGAAAAAAAAAGAAAAACCTACACTTTTAATGAAAAATATGCTTTTAAAAGGTATATATATTTCTGGGGCAAACGATTTTGCAATTATTGGGCTTAAAGCAAAAAAAGATAGTATCAAAATAATATCTGTCAAAGGAAACTTCCAAGGATACAAATTGATAAAGTTGTATCCAAAAAAAGTTTTACTTCAAAAAAATGGAATTACTTATGTGCTTTATCTTAAAAATATTAAAGTACATCCAAGTACTGAAGGTGTTTCTTCTGATGTCTCTATTTCTTCTAATGTTCCAGGAAAAAAGAAATTCGTTTTAGCAAAAGATAATGTATATTATTATGTAAATCATTTGAATAAAATATGGAATGATATAGGTATTGATGATTCAAGAAAAAATGGACATTTGGTTGGTTTTAAAATAAAATGGATAAAATCCAATTCAATTTTTACAAAAATTGGTTTAAAAAAAGGTGACATACTTGTAAAGATAAATGGTGATCCTTTGATAAATTATGGTGTTGCTTTTGATTATTATAAAAAGATAAAAAAAAGAGAGATAGGTGAGATAAAATTAACAGTTTTAAGAAATAAAAAAGAAAAGGAGATTGAATATGAATTATTTTAAAAAGATACTTTTTTTTATAATGATAGCAGGATTGAGTTTTTCAAATATTCAAGCTAAAATCCCAAGTAAACCACACAAAGAGATAGTTAATATTTCATTATCTAATATAGAAATAAAAAAGCTTATAGAGCTTTATTCAAAAATAGAAAAGAAAAATATACTTCTTCCGGAACAAATAATAGGAAAGATAAGCTTTATATCCTCATCCCCTATTTATAAAAGTGAGATATTTGACATACTTTTAAATGTTCTTGATACAAAAGGATATACTTTGGTTCAAGATGGCCGTTTTTTAAAAGTAGTTCGAGTTTCTGATGCAATAAGAAATAATCTTAAAGTTTACAAACCAAAAGATTATATAAATCCATATGGTGAAATGATAACAAAACAAATTGTTTTGAAAAATATTCCAATAGATATAGTAGCTTCCAAAATTCGTCAATTTTTATCAAAAACAGGTAGATTGGTAACTATTAGAGGAAATAATACTATACTTATTAGTGATTATCCTAAAAATATAGAAACTATACAAAAAATTGTTACTCTTATAGAAAAAAATAGAGAAAAAGCAGTTGATATATTTAAAATAAAACATGCAAAATTGGGAGATATATATTCGCAAGCTGTAGAAATATCTAAAAATGTTTTTAACCAATCCATACCTTACGATAAGATAGTTATACTTCAAAATAAAGAATTAAATTCTCTCATGCTTATAGGCTTAAAACAAAATATTGAGAAGTTAAAAAATGAATTAAAAAAACTTGATAAAGTAAAAGTGAAAAAAGAAGAAATTACCAAAATAATAACTCTTAAAAATGCGGATGCAAAATCGGCTTTTACAACACTTTCTCAAATAATAGCAAAAAGAAAATATAAAAATTCTGCCGATAAACCAAATATTGCTTATTCAAAAGAGATAAATGCTATTATTCTTATAGGTAAACTTGAAGCCATTGAGCCTTTGGAAAAAATTTTAAAAGAGTTTGATAAAGAAAAATATCAAGTATATGTTCAGGCAAGAATTATAGAGATAAGTGATACAAAAGCTAAACAAATCGGCATAAAGTATGGTTTAGCTGGAGGTGGAGTCTCTTCTTCATCCCTTCTTACTTTTTCAAGTGATTTCGGAGCCAATGCTATCAATCTTCCAAGCTCAATAGCAAGTAGCATAATCAATACCAATAATATTTCGTCAAATTTAGCTATTGGAGCAGCCATATCATTTTTACAAAAAAATGGTGCTTCAAAAACTATATCCAACCCTTCTATATTGTGTGTTAACAATATAGAATCGTCTATATATGTAGGTAAAAATAAATCATTTCTTGTAGGTCAAACGACAAATTCAAATGGTACAACAGTAAATTACCAAAGAGAAGATATAGGTTTGACTCTTAAAGTCCGACCAAGAGTGGCCAGCAATGATAAAGTAACTTTGCAAGTCAGTACTATTTTAGAAAATGTTGATAAGAGTGACACTACAGTTAATTCTGATAGACCTACAACCACAAAACAAGAAGTAAAAACACAAGTTATAGTAACTAATGGCGAAAGTATAGTTATAGGCGGACTTTTACAAAATACTAGCTCTACAAATACTCAAAAGATACCTCTTTTGGGCGATATTCCAGTACTTGGAGGTTTATTTAGGCATAAAGAAACAAGTTTTGATAAAAAAAGTATAGTCATTATTCTAACTCCGTATATCATAGCTAAAAGTTCTAGCCTTGAAAAAATGCAACAATTTCTTTCTATCTATGGAAAAGTACAAGAAAATTATAATAAAAAGATTTTTGCCAAGATAGAAAAAAAATCCAAAAAAAATGAATCTAAAATCCAAAAAAATAAAGATATAAACTTTGATAATGTAGTGGACAATAATTAACATGAAAGATATACTTTCTTTTGAGCTTTATCATGACATAGATCTTCCGCCTGTTGAAGATGAGCAAATAGATACTCCCATATCATTAAAAAATTATCTTCTTTTTACAATCATAGAAGATAAAATGACTGCTTGTAGCTCTAAAGAATATCTATCAAAATCTCTTGCTTATTTTGCCAAATTGAAAACAGAATATCCTTTTATTGTGCTTGATGATGACTCTTATGAAAAACTTTACAATAAATATCTTGAGTTAAGAGCAGACAAAGAGATATCTTCTATGCAAGAAAGCGATAAAGAAGAAGAGATAGAGGAAGAATTTTCTCTAACAGAATTTCTAAGAACTTCTTCAGATATTCTTACCTCAGAAGAGTCAGCTCCTATCATAAAGTTTGTCAATTCACTCTTTTATCAAGCCATCAAAAAAAGAGCCAGTGATATACACATAGAAACACATGAAAAAAGAGGTGAAGTTAGATTTAGGATAGATGGAGTTTTAAGTAAGAATGCAGACCTTGATACCGGCATAGTAAAACTCATCATAAGTCGTATAAAAGTTATCTCAAACCTTGATATAAGTGAAAACCGTATTCCTCAAGATGGTAGAACTCAAGTAAAGATCTCAGGCAAAACCCTTGATGTAAGGGTATCAATACTGCCTACTTACTATGGTGAAAAGGTTGTTATGAGGATACTTATGCAAAGTGAAGATATACCCCATATTGATGAGCTTGGTTTTTCTCCTGCCACATCCAAGCATTTTGAGCCACTTCTCAATCATTCTCACGGTATCATCTTAGTAACAGGACCAACTGGAAGCGGAAAGTCCACCACACTTCATGCCTTTTTACAAAAGATAGCAACATCCACTCAAAATGTCATAACAGTTGAAGATCCAGTAGAATATAAAGCGGACAATATCAATCAAATTCAAATAAATGAAAAAGTAGGTTTGACTTTTGCCTCGGCTCTAAGGTCAATACTTAGACAAGATCCCGATGTTATCATGATAGGCGAGATAAGAGATGAAGAGACTGCTACGATGGCAGTCAGAGCCGCACTTACAGGACATTTGGTTCTTTCTACACTGCATACAAACAATTCCATAGCAACCATCACAAGACTTCATGATATGGGTATAGAGCCTTTTTTGCTTTCTTCGTCGATTCTTGGAGTACTTTCTCAAAGATTGGTAAGGATACTTTGTCTACACTGCAAAGAAGAAGATACTCTAGCAGAAAATTATACAGATCAGTATGATTTGCCAAAAGATAGAGTGTATTATAAAGCAAAAGGATGTAAAGAGTGCAATTACACAGGATACAAAACGAGAAAAGTTATAGGTGAATTTTTACAACTTGACAATGACTTAAAAGAACTTTTTAAAACTACAATGAATGAGCACGAGATAAAGAAATTTGTCTTGAAAAAAGGTTATCGCACTTTAACTGATGAATTAAAAGAACTTTTACTAAGAGGTGAGACATCACTTGAAGAGGCTGTTAGAGTCGGACTGAATGATGACTAAAAAAGCTTTTACGCTTCTTGAAGTCCTTATAGCTATTGCTATATTTGCCGTAGTTGCCATAGAAATTTTAAAAGTAAGCTCCAATCACAAACAAATATTATCATTTGTCAAGCAAAAAGAACAATTATCACAAAAAGTCTCTTTTGTCATAGATACACTGCCGATAAAAAAAGATGAAAAAAAGATATATTTTAAAGATTATTTGAAAAATATTTCATTGAAAGATGATTTTTTAAAAAAACTAAATACTAAAATTTTTTATAAATGCACCATAAGTCAAATATTTAATGAAAACGGCGATAAAAATAACTCAAAAAAATCAACACTTTTTTATATATATAAGCAAAACTTTCAAAACAAAAACGGCAGAAGCATCCATATATATAGGATAGTTAGCAAATGAATACTATAACTCAAAAAAGAAAAGCTTTCACTTTGGTTGAAATTATCATAGCCATAGCGGTTTTTTCTATTGCTGTTTTCGTTATGTATAGTGTTTTATCACAGGTAAAAAAACAGAAGAAACTTTCTTACCAAGAGTATAAGAAAGATTATAAAATAGTAGAATTAAAAAGACTTATTTATCAAGATTTTACAACAGCCAAAGATATAGAAATAAATTCTCAAAAAAATATAGCTATTTTTAAAAGCACTGATTCATTGTATGGCATAACAAATCCTTATGTGCTTTATATATTAAAAAATCATATACTTTATAGAGTAGAATCTATACATAAGATAAATGTAGATTTAAGGAATATAGATAGCAGAACGATCAAGATAATGCCACTTTTAAAAAATATTAAATATTTTAAAATATATTTAAGTAAAAAAGCTATATCAATATGGATAAATACAAAAAATCCCATATATTTGCATATTATAAAAGCTGATAATTACACAAATAATTCTTAATAAATAAGATTTATTGAATATTTTATAGAATTTATCTTATTTTATGTGTAAAATTACAGTATTTAAGAAAACTTTATAGTATCTATGCTATAATTCAGTTGTATTTTATCTGTATATTGCTTAAAACAAATAATATATGTCCTATCACTATATTAGTTTATATAGTATAGTGATAGGATATATTTTGTTTTTTTGCAATAAATATAGATAGGATTTGCAAATTCTAATTTAATAAAGGAGTCAAAATGACTATAAACAAGTCTTTAATTTCAATCGTTGCGGCTACATTGCTTGTAACAGGTTTTGCTGGATGTGGAAGTAGTGGTGGTGGTAGCAGTAGTGCTTCAACTCCAGCTTCAACTCCAGCTTCAACTTCGGGTGTTGTTTCTTCTGTGCAAGCAGTCGATGGTTATATTTATAATGCTAAAGTTCAAGCGTTTTATTTAAAAGATGACAATACAACTATGGGTTCAGTAACATTAAAAGAAGCCAATTTAACTACTAAAAATTCATCAACTGGTTTATGGACAGTTGGTAGCAATACATATACTTTACCTGAGGCAAATGCATCTATACAAAGCAGGATTAGATTTTTCAAAATTACTAGTAATCCATATCATAGCAAGGGTCTTATATATACTCCAGCTACATATATAGAAGCAGATGGTGTTCCGGGTTATGATACAAATGATACATTACTGAACAATACAGTTATTTATGCTCCAGCTAACTCAGGTATAGCTTCACCTATTACAAGTTTAGTTGTTACTGCTAACCCTGGATTGTTTGGAATTAATGGTTCTATTAAAAAAGGTGTAGATCTGAATGCAACTACATTTAAAGAGATAGATTCTAACTTGACTGCAATAGCTAAAAACTTAGGTTTAGGCGATATAGATTTGAAAACAGCTGATCCAGTTGAATTGGCTAAAACAAATCCAAAATTCAGATTGGCTACAGCACTTCTTAAAGGTGTTGATGCAGCAGGTGCGAAAAAAATCATCAATGCCAAAACTCCAGCTAAAGATTTAAGTACTATGTTAAGTATGATTGCTGGTGCTACAACAGGTAATGCAAAATCAGCTGCACAAGGCTTAGAAAACTTAGCTAAAAATGGTGCATTAACTGATGATGCTATTTTAAATATGAATCTTGAAAAAACTGTTTCTACAGGCAATTTAACATCTAAAACTTCTCCAAATCTCAAAGGTAAATTCCCTGTAAGTGGGATTACTATAGATGGAGTTGATACATCTACATTGAATACATCTAAAGGCGCTAAATATAATATTAGTAATAATCTTGATATAAATATGACTTTAGCTAGTAAAGATGAAAATGTTTCAAATACACCTTTTAAACTTTTGGTAGCTTTCAAAAATGCTAAAACTTCTATGGCAGATGATGTAAATACATCTTCATCAGTTATTGCTGAAATTCCATTTGATTTAAATATCACAAGTGGTAAAGTAGGTGTTACAGTAGATCCAAGTGCGATGGTTAACTTCCAAATCAAGTCTAAAGATGGTGCAAATGTTATTTCAAAAGATATGAATGTTTCTGCTCTAAAATTAGATAAAAATGTTATTAGTAGTAGTAGTAGTAATATGTTAAATATTAATCTTAATGATATTGTTAATAGTCTTCAAAAAGCAAGTGATATCAACACAACTAAAGATTTGAATGATATAAATGGCACTATTTCTAATGTCCAGGTAATGTTAAATGACCCTCAAAATGCTATAGTTGGTGCTAAAGATAAAAATACTTATCTTCCACTTGCAAGAGGAACATTTAGTGACATAGGAACAGATAATATCGTAGGAGTAAATGCATATAAACTACTTGATAATTCTGTTTTGGATATGAGAGGGGGTGCAACAGGAGCTAATGCGGCACCAGATAATAACTTTACAATTGGTAATGCTTATAAAAATGCTTCTTTGACTGCAGTAGAAACAAATGCAAGCGATACAAACGAGATGCCTATATTGTTAAATAATCAT
>JALWUQ010000068.1 GCA_026993075.1 Campylobacteraceae bacterium | reverse complement strand
AAGGAAAAAGATGCTTAACAATAAAGCAGTTCTAATCACAGGTGGTACAGGCTCATTTGGTAAAAAGTTCATAGAAACTATTTTAGAGCGATACCCTAAGGTCAAAAAAATTATTATTTATTCACGTGATGAACTCAAACAATTAATTATAAAACAAAAATATCCTAAATGTAATTTTCCGCAAATGAGATTTTTTATAGGTGATGTTAGAGATCGTAATCGCTTACTACAGGCATGTGAAGGAGTTGATGTTATTATTCATGCAGCCGCTATCAAACAGGTAGATACAGCTGAATATAATCCTACTGAGTGTATCCGAACTAACATAGATGGTGCAGAAAATGTTATTAATGCTGCATTAAGTTGTAGTGTCCAAGATGTAGTGGCTCTATCAACTGATAAAGCATGTGCTCCTATTAATCTTTATGGTGCAACAAAATTGGTATCAGATAAACTTTTTACTGCTGCTAATAATATTAGGGGCTCAAAAGATATTCGTTTTAGTGTTGTTCGTTATGGTAATGTAATGGGTTCTCGTGGTAGTGTTATTCCTTTTTTTATTGATAAGCGCGAAGAGGGTGTTTTGCCTGTTACACACAAAGATATGACGCGCTTTAATATTTCTCTTCAAGATGGAGTGAATTTAGTAATGTTTGCTCTTGATAATCATTTGGGAGGAGAAATATTTATTCCTAAAATTCCTTCTTATAAAATTGTAGATGTTGCAACAGCTGTTTGTCCAATATGTGAAATTAGAGAAGTTGGCATTAGACCAGGTGAAAAATTGCATGAAGAGATGATTACAGATACAGATTCTTTAAATACAATTGATCTCGGTCCATTTTATGCAATTCTTCCATCTGTTTCATATACCTATAGTGAAGAGGATTATATGAAACATCATAAGGCAAAAAAGGTTCCATTTGGATTTAAATATAATTCAGGAACGAATGATAAATGGGAGACAGTTGAGGGCTTGCGTCAGTTGATTGTTAAACATGTAGATTCTACTTTTAAGGTTTAATGTGATTCCTTATGGTAAACAATTTATTATTCAAGAAGATATTGATGCAGTTGTTGCAACCCTTGAATCAGATCATCTTACTACTGGTCCAAAAGTTAAAGCATTTGAAGAAGCTCTTAGTAAGTATTGTCAAGTAAAGTATTGTGTAGCTGTGGCAAATGGCACGGCTGCTTTGCATTTGGCTTCCCTTGTTTTACTCAACAAAGGCGACAAGGTTCTTACAACACCTAACTCATTTTTGGCAACTTCTAATGCCATTCTTTATGCAGGCGCAAAACCCGTTTTTGTCGATATAGCTGAAGATGGAAATATAGATTTGGATTTATGTGAAAAAAAACTACAAAAAGACCCTGCTATAAAAGCGATTTATCCTGTTGCATTTAGTGGACACATGGTTGACCAACAAAAATTAAAATACCTTAGAGAGGCATATAATGTCACTATTTTAGAAGATTGTGCGCATGCTATTGGTGCAAAAGATGCTGATGTTAAAGCGGCATCTTGCAGTAATAGTGATATTTCTATACTCTCATTTCATCCTGTCAAGCATATAACAACAGGAGAGGGAGGAGCAATTACTACTAATTCAAAAGAGATATATGAAAAATTATTAATTCTACACAATCATGGTATGGTAAAAACTAAAGAAATGAAACCGTGGGAATATGAGATGAGAGAGCTTGGGTTTAATTACCGTATAACAGATATACAATGTGCGCTTGGCTTGTCTCAATTAAAGAGATTAGATAATTTCATCGATAGACGCATTACTATAGCCCAAAAGTATGATAAAGTGTTTTTTGGTAGTATCGTTAAACCTCTTTATATGTATGATGGAAAATCATCATATCATCTTTATGTTGTAAAAGTAGATTTTACTAAATTAAAGATTTCAAAAGTAGATTTATTTAACAAAATGAGAGAAAAAGGCATAGGTCTTCAACTACACTACATACCTATAAATAAACAACCATATTATAAAAGTTTAGGGCATGGTGATGAAGTTACACCAAATATGGATAAGTATTATGAGCAGTGTTTTTCTTTACCTATATATCCAAAGATGATAGATAAAGAACAAGATTATGTGATAAAATCACTATTTGAGATGTTGCAGTCATGAAAAAAGATGCAGTAGCGATAATACCTGCTCGTGGTGGAAGTAAACGCATACCAAAGAAAAATATAAAAGAGTTTTTTGGTAAGCCACTTATCGTTTATAGTATAGAAGTTGCATTAGCATCAGAACTATTTGAAAAAGTTGTAGTGACTACTGATAATAAAGAGATAGCAAGCATAGCTAAAAAGTATGGTGCAGAAGTGCCATTTCTCAGACCAAAAGAGCTGAGTGATGATTTTAGTGGAACAACTGAAGTAGTTAATCACACAGTAGAGTACTTAGAATCACATGGTGAAAAGTATGAATACATTTGTACTATCTATTCAACAGCTCCACTCTTACAAAAAGAGTATCTTGTAAAAGGGTATGAAAGTCTTAAAAAAAGCGATGCAGTTAATGCCTTTAGTGCTACAAGTATGCCTTTTCCCATTCAAAGAACTTTTAAACTTGATAAAAATGGCAGATGTGAGATGTTTACACCTGAACACTATATGAGCAGAAGTCAAGATTTAGAAGAAGCTTACCAAGATGCAGGACAATTTTACTGGACAAATAGAGAGTTAGAAAAAAAATTTACAAATAAAGTAGTGTTTAGTGATATAAGTATTCCTGTAATCCTTCCTAGATATTTAGTACAAGATATTGATACTTTAGAAGATTGGCAAAGAATAGAAAAATTATATGAAGTGCTAAATAAAAATATTTATGATAAATGGAATAGTCTTAAACAAAGACTTGAAAAAAGAAAACAGTTACAATTTAATGAACGAGAGGTGCTTTTTGTATCGATGGGACAAAATATAGGGTTTGAGCAGTATGGAAAAGGGGAAGATTTTTTAAGACCAGTTGTAGTGGTAAAAAAATTTAATAAACATCTATTCTTAGGAATTCCATTGAGTAGTAAAATCAAAGAGGGTTTTTTCTTTCATACACTTAGCTTTAAGGGACGGAAGAATTCAGCACTTTTGTTACAATCTAAGACATTTGATAGTAAACGAATAAAATATAAATTAGCGACTCTAAGCCAAAGTGAATTTAAAAAATTAGTAGAAAAGTTTTGTAAAGTAGTAACCCCAATTCAAAAAGAAAAGGGGAGCGACTAGATGTCGAATTTCGACAAGAATTATAACATAAAAGAGGAAATTATGCAAACCATCCTTTTTAGAACAGATTCTTCATCAGCCATAGGGACTGGTCACATCATGAGGGATTTAGTCTTGGCTAAACAGTATCCTGGTAGCAAAATTATATTTGCTACACAAGATTTAAAAGGAAATATAAATCATAAGATAATTGAAGCGGGGTATCAAATAGAAATATTAAAATCACATAGTATAGACGAACTTGATATTCTTATTAAAAAACTTCAAATAGATATGATAGTGATTGACCATTATGGTATTGATTATGAATATGAAAAAAAATTAAAAATTAAAAATTCAACATTAAAAATTCTTTCCTTTGATGATACTTATGAAAAGCACTATTGTGATATACTTTTAAATCATAATCTAAGTGCTGATGGGTCAAGATATAAAGGATTAGTTCCTAAACATTGTGAACTTCGATGTGGTGCCAAATGTACTCTTTTAAGAGATGAATTTCATCAAAATTTCCCTGAAAGAATAAAGACTAAAGATAAAAATATTTTAGTAGCTATGGGTGGAGTTGATAGTCGAGAGTTAAACATAAAGATAGTAGAAGTTTTATGTAGTTTTGAAAATGTACAAATAGATGTTATAACAACGACTGCTAATAAAAATTTAGATGTACTAAAAAAGTATGTAGCTAACTTAAATAATGTAACCTTATATGTCAACACAAGTGAAGTTGCAAAACTTATGCACGAAAGTGACTTTGCAATTGTAACTCCTAGTACAATTGTAAATGAAGCTTATTTTATGAAGTTGCCTTTTATCGCTATAAAAACAGAAGATAACCAGATAGATATAGGTGAATATTTTAAAAGAAATAACTTTTCTGTTTTAGATAAGTTTGATACAATGCAACTACATAAAAAAGTAAAATTTATGATAGATAAGACAAGTAGTAAATTAATTAATTTTACTAAACTAACTTTAGATGAAAAAAAGATGATTCTAGAGTGGAGGAATAGTGATGCGATTAAAAAATGGATGCACAACCGTGATACAATCTCCTTAGAAAGTCATCTTGAATTTATTGATTTACTTAATAGTAGGGATGATAGAATTTATTTTCTAGTAAAAAATGAAAATAATTTCTTTGGTGTTGTAGATTTAACAAAAATAAAAAAAGAAAAAAGTGCCGAATTTGGAATATATGCTAATCCTAAATTAAAAGGCTACGGATCTCTCTTAATGAATCAAATTATAGAGTATGCATTTGATGAACTTAATTTAAAAAAACTAAATTCAAATGTATACGAAAATAATCTAAAAGCAATTTATCTTTATAAAAAATTTAATTTTAAAATAGTTGGTATAATACAAGATAAAAATGGAAAATTATTGAATATGGAGTTAATAAGTGAAAATAGGTAATTTCGATTTAAATAAAGATGGTGTTTATATTATAGTTGAACTTAGTGCAAATCATGGCGGAAAAATAGAAATAGCTAAAGAGACTATAAAAGCAGCCTATGAGATAGGTGCAAATGCCATAAAACTTCAAACATATACAGCAGATACACTTACATTAGATTCGGACAAAGAGGATTTCATCATCAAAGGCGGGACACTTTGGGATGATAGAAAGCTTTATGACTTATATAAAGAAGCCTACCTACCTTGGGAGTGGCATAAGGAACTATTTGATTATGCTCGTGAAATAGGAATAGATATATTTTCATCACCATTTGATAAAACAGCTGTTGATTTTTTAGAAGAGTTTAGTCCATCAGCATATAAAATAGCTTCATTTGAGATAACGGATTATGAACTCATAAGATATACAGCATCAAAAATGAGACCGATGATAATCTCAACAGGAATAGCAAGAATAGATGAGATCCAAGATGCGGTAAATATCTGTAGAGCAGAAGGTAATAACGATATTGTCCTTCTAAAGTGTACTTCGGCTTACCCCGCAGCACTAGAAGATGCAAATCTCTTAACCATTCCAAATTTGGCAGAGACCTTTGGCGTCATTAGTGGTTTTTCAGATCATACCCTTGGTGCCACTGCTCCAATCGTTGCAACTGCTTTTGGAGCAAAAGTTATTGAAAAACATTTCATCTTAAATAAATCCATCGGCGGACCTGATGCAGATTTTTCTTTGGACAAAGAGGAATTTGCTCAGATGATAAAAGTGGTAAGAGAAACTGAGAAACTTTTGGGTAAAGTTGATTATAATATGAGTGAAAAAAAGAAAAAATCAAGGCAATTTGCACGCAGCCTTTATATAACAAAAGATGTCAAAGCGGGTGAAATGATTAGTGAGAAAAATGTTCGGTCCGTCAGACCGGGCTATGGTCTGCATCCAAAATACCTTAAAAATATTGTTGGAAAACATTTCTGCTTAAATTTACATAAAGGTACACCACTAAAATGGAGATATTTCAATTGATGAAAAATGGAATCTTTAATAAATTTGTATTTAATGTGAAAAAAAATCCTAAAAAAACAGCTTTGATATTTCAAGATAAAATAATCAATTATGAAGAGTTATATACACTAGTTTGTCAAACTTCAGAGCACTTGTCTAAAGTAAGGGGTAAACATGTGGCAATATTGCTTGATAATTCAATAGAATTTGTTAGCCTTCTTCTATCAGCTGCGCAAATAGGTGTAACTATAGTTCCTTTTGATAAAACGACTACAAAAAGCCAACTAAAAACCCTTTATGATCAAACTGACATAGAATACCAATATGATAAACATGGTCTTATAAGGCTCAATGAAAAAAACTCTTATATATTACATACTACTCTTGATACTCCGTATATTATTGTCTCTACTTCAGGCTCTACAAGTAAACCAAAACCGATTGTTTTGACTCAAGCCATAAAACTAAAACGCATAGAAATTGCTTGCAAAACATATGCACTTGATAGTAACGATATTATTTTAGTCTCTACTCCTATGCACCACTCTTTGGCACAGCGTGGTGTCTTACTTGGGCTTACTCTTGGAGCGACAGTAGTGCTGATGAATCGCTTTAACCCTGCAAAATACCTCCAAATTATCAAGCAAACAAAAGTAACATTTTCCTTTTCCGTTTCAAATCAGTTAGCAAGTATCGTAGAACTCATCCCTCAATTCGATGTCAGCTCGATTAAGAGAATAATCTCTTCGTCATATGCAATTAAACCTGAAGTTAAAAAGAGACTTTTGAGCTACTTTGAGATTCATGAGTGCTATGGGACAAGTGAGGTTGGCTGTATAACTGAGCTATCCCCTAAAGATTTGAATAAACATCTTGCATCTGTAGGAAAACCTATGAATGGAGTTAAAATTAAGATTTTAGCTCCAAACAAGGAGGGTATTGGCGAGATTATAGTAAAATCACCATGGAAATTTAAGAAATATTATAATCTTTCAGAGATTACAAATGAAACTTTTGTCGATGATTATTTCAAAACAGGCGATTTTGGGTTACTTCAAGATGGATTTCTCTACTATAAAGGCAGAAAAAAGGAGATGATAAAAACAGGTGGAATCAGTGTCTACCCTATAGATATCGAAAAAATTATCAAAGAGGTAGAGGGAGTAGATGAAGTAGCGGTTGTCGGCATAGAAGACAACTACTTTGGAGAGGCAGTGGTTGCTATATATACAGGAGAAACCAAAATAGCCGATATAAGAAAAGAGGTTAAAGCGAAACTCATTTCTTATCAGCAGCCTCTTTTTTATGAAAGAGTAAAAAGTCTGCCAAAAAATAGTATGGGAAAACTACAAAAATTTAAGCTCAAAGAGAAGTATAAGAATCTTGATTTGGGAAGAAGATTGAAAGGATTATTGTGAAAAAGGCTATTTATGGAGCAGGTCAGTTTGGTCGCTATTTTTTTGAAGCTTTAAGTAAAAGCATAGATATAGATTTTTTTATAGATGCCTATACTGTATCCAAAGAGTTATATAAAAAACCCGTCTTTAAACCAGATAATATCCCTTTTGCTACTATTTACAATTCTGTGCATTTTCATGACGACGAAATTGTAACATTACTAAGTAAGCAAGGTCATGAAGTTAAAAGTTTTAGTGAAACTCTAAAAGAGTTTCCAAAAATTTTTTCTATTTTTAAAAAAAAGAGTTTTTTATGGATAGATGAAAGAAAATGTTTAACGAGCAAAAGACTTAATGAAGTTTCAAAATTATTAAAAGACGAGAAAAGTGTAAAGATATTTAATAAAATGATAGAGTTTAGAAAAAATTTCGATATGGAATATTATCCATATCCAAACTCTAAACTAAGCGAGCAGTACTTTCCAAAAGATATACCTATAATTCCACAAAACGATGAACTGCGTTTTATAGATTGTGGGGCATTTATTGGAGATACTATTGAACTTATAAACAATAATGTACCTAAAAACAAAAAAATTAGTGTCGTTTCATATGAACCGGATTTAAACAATCTCAAAACTCTACAAAACAATATCAAGAAAATTTCACATATCAATATAGTTGTCATCCCTGCAGGGGTGTATTCCAAAACAACGATTTTAAAATTTTCTCTATCTGGAAGCGGATCGGCTATTAGCGAAAATGGTAATGTTTCTGTAGCTGTTACATCTCTTGATGAAACTGTATACAGCTTTCACCCTAACTACATCAAGATGGATATAGAAGGTGCTGAAAAAGAGGCATTACTTGGAGCAAAAAATATTATCAAAGAGTTTACTCCAAATTTAGCTGTCTCTCTTTACCATAAGCCCGAAGATTTATGGGAGCTTCCCTTATTAATAAACGAATTGAACCCAAATTATGATTACTACATTCGGGTGCATGCGCATTTAGGGATTGAAACAGTTTTGTATTGTGTGAGGAAAGAGTTTTGATTAAGCTTGGATTTTTAGGTGGTGGGTATGGTAGTATAGCAGGACCTGTACATTTTATAGCTGCACAAATGGATAAACACTTTGAGGTAGTTGGTGGGATATTTAGTCATGACACTGCATACTCTAAAGAAAGTGCAAAAAACTTTCAGGTCAAGCATTTTCACTCTTTGGAAGAGATGTGCAATAAGGTCGATATTGTTGTTGTTCTAACACCTACGCCTATGCACTATCAAAACTTAATGGAACTTTGCAAATACAATGTTGGTGTCATATGCGATAAACCACTTGTCTCTAACCTTCAAGAAGCAAAAGAAATAAAAAAACTTTATAAAGATCGCTTTATTGTTGTAACACATAATTACACCGGTTACCCAATGGTTAGAGAACTTAGAGCTCTGATAGCAAAGCAAAATTTTGGAGCGATTAAAAATATTATCATCAATATGCCTCAAGAATCATTTTTTAGACCTCCAAAAAGTGTCAAATATCCACAAAAATGGCGCTTGCAAGATGATATCATCCCAACAATTGCACTTGATCTTGGTGTACATGTTTATAATATGGCATATTTTTTGCTTAAAGAGAATCCAAACAGAGTCTTTGCAGAGGTAAGCAAGTTTTCAACATATGATGTTGTAGATGATATGAAGATATGGCTTAGCTATGAAAACAGTGCAAAAGGTAGTTTGTGGATAAGTAAAACTGCTTTAGGTAACGCCAATACACTTAGTATAGAAATTTATGGTGAAAAAGTGGGTGCAAAGTGGTTGCATGAAAATCCTGAAGAGTTGGTCGTAGCTTACAACAATGGTAAAAAAGAGATTATCAACCGTAGTTGTGATCTTTTAGAAGCTGGTAAAAAAAGATACAACAGAATGACACCTGGACACCCAGCAGGTTTTATAGAAGCCTTTGCTAATCTATATGTAGATATAGCATCATTTTATAAAAATGGACAAAATCATTATGTATTTGGACTTGACCATACACTAGAAAGTTTACAATTTTTTGAATCAGCTGAGCAAGCTTATAAAAAAGGAAAATGGATTGGAATTTATTAATTTTTTAAAAGAGTATCTCAATGAGATAAAACCAATAGAGATGACAGATGCTGTATTTTTACAATATCGTTATCTTGACAACCATCTGGACTCTTTTGGCATCATTCAGTTTATTATGACAATAGAAGAGGAATTTGAAATATCTCTTTTACCAGAAGATACGGAGAGCGAAGAGTTTAGAACAATTAAAGGTGTTATAGAAATCATAGAATCCAAGAAAAAATTATGAGATATAATAAGGATGATATCGTCAATGCTCTACTAGAAGCTGGGTTAAAAAAGGATGATACAGTATTTTTTTCTACCTCTCTTGGTATGGTTGGTCTACCTTCATCAAATATAAAAAGTCAAGATGCACTTAGTGGGCTTTTTTTAGATGCTATTCGTGAGGTTTTGAGTGAGGGAAATATTATTGTTCCAACATACTCCTATACATTTGGAAAAAGTACTGCAAGTGATCTTGCTATTTTTGACACTAGAACAACCGAAGCTGAGATTGGTCCATTTCCTGAATTTGTCCGCAAACAAAAAGATGCCATAAGAAGTTTTGATCCATTCATGTCGGTAGTATGCATCGGTAAAGATTGCAAAGAGCTACTAAGCGATATCTCTAATATATCTTATGGTGAGAACTCTTTCTTTGAAAAATTTGTCAATTTACCAAAAAGTAAATGTTGTAGTATAGGACTTGGACCAAATTGGACACCATTTATTCACTACGCAGATTATATAACAAAAGTTCCACATCGTTATGACAAACTTTTTTGGGGTTATATACAAACAGACAAAGAAAAATTTTTTACACCTTGGATTTATAGTGTAAGATTTGTGGGGGAGGAATCTTATCCATATGCACATATAGCTGGAAGAGAGGCTGAAGAGCAAGGGATTTGGAATTTTTCTTCACTTGGTAGAGCAAGAGTCTATGCTGCCAATACAAAAGAGTACTTTGAATTCGTGATGGATAAACTCAAGGAAAACCCTTTTTATCTTGCAAAGGGTCCAGCGTGTGATGTGATTGCAAAAGAGAAGTTAAGAGTGAATTATAAAGATATTGAGTTGCATGGATTTGATAAAGTATTTGAGATGCAAACTGGGGAGTGGCTTGGAAATTTTCTTATTCCTGAACGTTGGGCTTATCACAAAGCTACTTTAAGTAGTAATGATGGCAATGTCCAACATATAACTCCAATGCTACACTCATTGAGTATAAACAAGGAAATAGATAAAAAAGAATTACAAACTCACTCAAACAAAGAATTTAAAAACTTTTTCTTTAATCGTGACTGGGGCTTTGTAAATAAACAAAAGTTCTCTATAGATAGATATAAAATTATCATCCAAAGTGAATTTGGTAAAGGGATAGTCAAATGCGCTAAAAAAGGTGATAAATATTATGCTTACCTTGAAAAACTTGAAGAGATAACCCACTTCGTAAATGGAAAACCATTGAAACAAACTATACATTTAAGAGGAAATAATGATTGGTAATCAAATGCATAATCTTTGCAAGGAGCTTTTCCCTATTAACAGATCTTTAAGTGGTCATGGGGTAAGAGAAACCCTAAAAATTTTAAAAAGAGAAAATCCAGAATTGCAGATACACTCTATAGATAGTGAAACTAATGTTTTTGATTGGACAGTTCCAAAAGAGTGGAATTGTTTTGAGGCTTATATAATTACACCTGATGGAGAGAAAATCTGTGATTATTCAAAAAATAATCTTCATATTGTTCAATATTCTACCTCTTTTGTTGGTGAATTAGAACTTGATGAACTTCAAAAATATCTATATTCTTATGAGAAATTAGCAGATGCAATCCCCTATGTTACTAGTTATTATAATGAAATATGGGGCTTTTGCATAAGTGAGAATGATAGAAAAAAACTAAAAGATGGTAAATACAAAGTTGTCATAAAAAGTGAACTAAAAGATGGAGTTTTGAATTATGCTGATATTGTGATAAAAGGTAAAACTAAAAAAGAGATAATATGTTCTACTTATATTTGCCATCCATCAATGGCAAATAATGAACTCTCAGGTCCAGTTTTAGCTACATACTTGGCAAAATATATTAAAACTTTAGACAATCATTATACTTATAGATTTATTTTTGCACCCGAGACTATTGGAAGTTTAATCTATCTAAGTAAAAATTTAAAATATTTACAAGAAAATGTAATAGCTGGATTTATTTTAACTTGTGTAGGAGATGATAAAGACTATTCATATTTATCAAGTAGATATGGCGATACTCTTTCAGATAAAGTAGCACTAAATATACTCAATTATGATATCAAAGATTTTAAAAAGTATTCCTTTTTAGAAAGAGGTTCAGATGAAAGACAATATCAAGCTCCGGGGATTGATATACCAGTTTGTAGTGTTATGAGAACAAAATATGCAAAATTTTTAGAATATCATACAAGCCTTGATGATCTAGATTTAGTTACTCCATCTGGTCTTAAGGGTAGTTTTAAATTATATAAAAAAATGATAGATACTTTAGAAAATAATTTTTACTATAAAGTTACAGTTTTAGGTGAACCTCAACTTGGAAAAAGAGGACTTTACCCTACAATAACTACAAATAATACTGATTATACATTAGCATTTTTATATAGAAATTTTTTAGCTTATGCTGATGGAAGTAATGATTTAATAGATATTGCAAATATTTTAGGAGTTAGTGCTTATGAATTAATTGATATTGTAAAACTATTTTCAAAACATAAGTTAATTGAAATTATTAAAAAATGACAATTTTTAGAATTGATTTTAACAGCAAGATAGGGTATCTTAGGAAAGCACTTATATATGCTAAAAATTTTAAAAATATAGTTTATCAAACCAAAATCAAAATATGAAAATATTAGTAATAGGAGTAGCAGGGTTTATTAATGTTAGATTATAACTTACTCAACTTTCGCACATAAAACCCAGCTCTTTTTGAGTATAAGCACTGAGAACAGCGATAATCTGTAGAAAGTTTTTATTGTCCTTGACAACATTCTGTATTTCAGAGATTTTTGTGAGTATTTTTATAAAAAGCTGCATTGATATTGCCAGCGATTCGAGTTCACACTCCAAATCTCTAAAGAGTTCCCCAAGTGTTTGCGGTTCATGTTTTATGCGATTGATGTAGCTTACAATGTTGTACGCAAACATTGAGAGTGTGATTTTGGCGATAAGAGCTTCATAGACTCTATTCTCTTCTTTTCCTAAACCAAAGAGGTTTCGTAAATCCTTATAGCCTTGCTCAATATTCCATCTTTTTTTGTAGGTTGCTAAAATCTCTTTAGCACTGAGGTGTAAGTCTGTAGAGATAAAAACAAGTAAATCTTTACCAGTATGAAGAAACACTAATTTTACTTTGCCAAGTACAGCATGCTCTACAATCTTATCAAAGTATTTCCCGACTTCCGCCCAAAAGGCACTACAAACCCCGAATTATAGGAATCCAATTTCAAATTTAGGCACTACAAACACTATAATTTTCCTAAAATATAAGGAGTAGTAGTGTAGTCAACCTCCATAATCTTATAAATTTTCTTAGCATCAAGTTTAATCTTTGAGGGGATGTAGAAGTAAAAGGCTTCCCGGAAAAAATATACTTGATTTAAATGGCAAACCACTTGTAACTTATAGTATTGAAGCTGCATTAGATTGTAAATACCTTGATAAAGTTATAGTTTCTAGTGATGATGATAAGATCA
>JALWUQ010000067.1 GCA_026993075.1 Campylobacteraceae bacterium | reverse complement strand
GATAATGAGCAAAGCTCTGTCATGAAACTTATAGAATTGATTATCAAAGATGCTATAAATAAAAATGCAAGTGATATTCATATAGAACCAGATGCCTTAAATGTCACAGTAAGAGATAGAGTTGATGGGATTTTAAGGGAGAGTTTTGTTTTTGATATAGATATTTACAATGCACTTTCTTCAAGAATTAAGATACTTGGAAACCTTGATATCAGTGAGAAAAGAAGATCTCAAGATGGTAGATTTGCACTTAAGATAAATAATGGAGAATATGATTTTAGGCTTTCAACTGTACCTGTAATGGGTGGCGAATCTATAGTGATGAGGATACTTGATCAGCAGAAAATACTTTTAAAACTAAATGA
Organism: Campylobacteraceae bacterium; assembly: GCA_026993075.1. GTDB lineage: Bacteria > Campylobacterota > Campylobacteria > Campylobacterales > JALSKU01 > JALSKU01. Next base: position 12,589 of record JALWUQ010000067.1, on the reverse strand, counting down.
ATTAGGCATAGAGAATGAAAATCTTATAAGTTTTGAAGAAATGTCTAAAACTCCTTATGGCATTATACTTATAACAGGACCCACAGGAAGTGGTAAAACAACAACCTTATATGCTACATTAAATGAGATAAAAAGCATAGAAAATAAAATGATAACCATAGAAGATCCCATAGAGTATCAACTCCCTTTGGCTCAACAAATTCAAATAAATGAAAAGATTGATTATGGATTTGCTAATGCATTAAAGTCTATCTTAAGGCAAGATCCAGATATTATAATGGTTGGCGAGATTAGAGATGAAGAGACATTAAATATCGCTACCCAAGCTTCTCTAACTGGGCATTTGGTACTTTCTACCTTGCACACAAATGATGCTCCCAGTGCAATAACAAGAATGATTCAGATGGGTTTAGAGCCATATCTTATCTCCGATTCTTTAGTCGGTATAGTTGCACAGAGATTAGTAAGAAAGATATGCCCTTATTGTAAGCGAGAATATAGAGTGCAAAAAAATATTTTAAATAAAATTCAAGACCATTTGCCTAAGAAATACACTTTTTTTAAAGGAGAGGGGTGTGATCGCTGCAATTTTAGCGGATTTTCAGGACGAACACTTATCAGTGAAATTTTAAAAATTGACAGCGTAGTGTCTCATATGATTGCAATTAGTATGAATAAATATGAAATTGCAAAAAAAGCAGAAGAAGATGGAAACTATAAACCAATGATTTATGACGGTATCTCAAAAGCATTAAGAGGTATTACTACTATTGAAGAGGTACTCAGAGTTGCAAAATGGTAAAGAGATATGAAGTTTTTTAGTATCAAATATATCAAAAATTCTGAACACAATATTGAAGTTATCGGAGCGGACAGCAAGATAGAGGCTATAAAGATATTTAAGCAAAAACCAATAGGTATTTTTGTTTCCATACAAGAGGTTCAAGAGCCTTTTTCGATGAAATTTAGTAGGCTGAAAAATTTTATACAAGAAAAAACAAAGTCAAGAAAAGTTAATCTTCTTTCTTATATCTCTTCATTAAGGCAAATTTCTGTTATGTTAGATGCCGGCATAAATATAAACAGTACTCTAACAAGTACCATCAAAAGTACTGGTGATAAAAAATTAAAAGAAATTTTTGCTGATATCTTAGAAAGGCTCGAATCCGGAGCCGGTTTTAGCAAATCAATGCAAAAGTATCAAGTAGAACTAGGAAATCTATCTGTTGCCATGGTTGATTTGGGTGAAAAAACAGGGATGCTTAGTGACTCGATAGGGAAATTAGCTGATATCTTGCAAGAAATACATGACAACAGAGTAAAGCTTAAAAAAGCAACAAGATATCCTATCATAACGATTTTTGCCATGATAGTAGCATTTGTAGTAGTTGTAGTTATGGTAGTTCCGCAGTTTTCTTCCATTTTTAGTGAGTATAAAACAGCATTGCCGTTTCCAACTAGACTTCTTATATGGGTAGAAAAATCTATAATTAATTATTGGATTTATATCTCTTCGGGAGCTATATCTATATTTGTAATTTTTTCATATCTTTATAAAAAAACTTATAAATTTCATCTTTTTGCTGATAAAACAATGTTGAAGATATATATTGTAGGTCAAGTAGTATATTTGTCAATGATTGGTAGATTTATTTATATTTTTGACAGATTAACTCAATCTGGCATTCCAGTCATTGAGGCATTAAAAACAGCTATCAGTATAGTTGATAATGAATATCTTAAAAGCAGACTTTTAACTATCACAGATAGAATTGAAGAGGGAAATAGCCTGACAAATTCTTTTAAAGATACGGATCAGTTTGAGAGTATGGTACTTCAAATGCTAGAAGCAGGTGAAAGTAGTGGAGCTTTAAATGCGATGCTGTCTAAGATATCGGCTTACTATAAAGCAAAATATGTAAATTTAGTTGATAATGTTTCCATGCTGATAGAGCCTATATTGATTGCCGGTATTGCCGGTTTTGTCCTTTTGTTGGCTCTTGGTATATTTTTGCCTATGTGGTCACTTGCAGATGCGGTTGGAGGATGATATGGATGTACAATCAGGTAGTATTGTTATAGCGATATTAAGTACAATTATACTTGGTGTTGGGCTTTGGATTATTTATAAGATAACCAACATATAAGAAAAAACTCTTAAATTTTAATTACATTTTATTTGTGAGTAATTTGTAGGATTTGAACCATTTACATCTATGAGTACAAAATCTCCAACATGCAAAGTTTTTTGGTTGCAATTAGGACAACTTACCGTACATTTTGTTTTATTGAAGTCGTATATCCAAAAGTCATTTTTATCTGGTTTGTGATTTGGCTCGTTTGAGCTGTAATTTGCACCATTTTCAGGGTTTGAGGCGGGGCCGGTAAATATAGAAAAAGAGGATGCATTGTACTGTTTTGTATATTTACTGTCATTGCCTTTGATAACTTTACCAAAGACATTATTTTCTGTATTTAAAGTATCAGGATATCCATTTGCGTTTAATTCACTTGATGGTTGATTATTGCCCCAGGTAAAACTTCCCTCGTTTATCGCCCATTCACCATTTGCATTATCTAAAGCTGTTGCCACTGAAGACATAGTTGCGAGTTCTGCTGAAATTTTTGCATGAGCTGTTAAATGTCTAAACTTCGGTATCGCCACCACTGAGAGAATCCCTATGATGACGATAACAAATATAAGCTCTATAAGCGTAAAAGCTTTATGTGGCATTTTAGATTAAAAGCTTATACTTTGAAAAGTTGTAGTAGCATTTAATTCTTTTGTACATGCACTTTGAGATTTTGTATCTTGGAAATTATTACAGTTTATAGATATATTAAATTCTCTACTTGGAATTGATAGATTCATTTCTGCAATATTATTGCCATCTGTACTGTTGTAATCATAAGAGCCATTATTATCGCTACTGTAAGACCATCCTTTGCCGTTAAGTGCTAAGATATTCTTAAGTACAAAAGAATTGTTATTTTCCAAATCCAGTTGGTTTACAGCTGCTGAGGGAACCGCGCTTGTTGCATCCATTACGACTTTTATCGCATTGTTTACCTCTGCATGTTGTTTTAAATTTTTAAACTTTGGTATAGCAACTGCAGCTAAAATTCCAATTATGACGATAACAAAAATAAGCTCAATCATCGTAAAACCGTTTCTTCTCATTTTTTCTCCTTTTTTAAATTGTTTGAATTATACTCTTATATTGTTTAATTTTAAATTAAATTTCCTATTAATGTAGATATAAAATAGAGTATTCATATAGATTTTGATATCATTGCGAAAATTTTTAAAAGAGGTAACTATGGATAGTTTGGTGTCGATGTCAGTATATCTTCATATATTTTTTGTTTTTTTGACTCTTGCTTTAGCTTTTATTAATCTTTTCATAGTCAAAAAATGTAGTGATTATGTAAGCATGACGAGAAAAGTAGAATTATTTACTCCAATGTATTATCTTTCACTTAGTGTTGTAATATTTACGGGACTAGTCGTTTTAGCTGTTTTTCGTTTTCATTTTATACATACAGTATATATGATGATATTTACCTCTGTGATTATTGTAATTGGCGCATTTAAAGCTTACGGACTTTTTAAATTAACTAGAGAGAAAGATAAAAATTCTCAGATTATTTTTAGAGAGTTTGCAGCTAAAAAATATATTGTAGATATTTTATTATTAATTTTTACTATTGGCTTTGCTTTCTCTTTTACAAAATAATTTATGAATTATTGCTTTTTATGATGAATTTTGATATAATTACAGCTCCCCTCCCCTATATAGCAGTAGGCTCTTATTTTGAGTCTGCTGCGATTTATCACCTCAGGGTTCAAGGAATAATATTAAATAAGGAATGTTACGATGAGAAAAGATATTCATCCTGAATATGTTCAATGCAGTGTTACTTGCGCATGCGGAAATCAATTTACAACTATGTCAAATAAGCCAGAGATAAGAATCGATATCTGCAATGTTTGTCATCCATTTTTTACTGGTAGTGAAAAGATAGTCGATGCAGCAGGTAGAGTAGAAAAGTTTAAGAAAAAATATAATTTAAAATAAATTTTCCTATTTGTGAGTCTGACCTTATATGCTTTTTCTCGAAAAGCTCTACTTTTCGTAGTTTTAAGGGGTTGCAGGAACTTTGAGTTCCTGCCACTATAACGAGCTTTGCTCATTATAGTGCATAAGGTCAGTAACTCACAAAACTTCATAACTTATGCTTTATTTTATCCCAACACCCATAGGCAATATAGAAGATTTATCAAAAAGATCTTTGAATATTTTGAAAATAGCCGATGTAGCATTGTGCGAAGATACAAGGGTAACAAAAAAACTTATTGGTATCTTGCAAGAGAGATTTGATATCAAAATAAATATCAAAAAGTTTATATCACTACATTCACATAATGAGAAAAGAGTTTTGCAAAGCTTAGATAAGAATATATTTGATCAAACAGTTGTTTATATGAGCGATGCCGGAATGCCTTGTATCAGCGATCCAGGTAGTTTTTTGGTAAAATATGCACAGGAAAATAATATTAAGTATGAAGTTTTACCAGGAGCTAACGCTGCAGTTACATCATTTGCTTCGAGTGGCTTTGAAGAAAAAGAATTTTTATTTTTTGGATTTTTACCGCATAAAGGGAGTGAAAGAAAAAAAGCTTTGAACGAAGTTTTAAATTCATCTTATAATACTATACTGTACGAAGCACCTCATAGAATAAAAAAACTTTTAGAAGAGATATCTCTAATAGAGCCAAATAGAGAAGTATTTGTCCAAAAAGAGATATCAAAAGTCCATCAAAAATGGTATAAAAACTCTGCAAAAATCATAAAAGAAACTCTAAATAATGAAAACTTAAAAGGTGAATGGGTTGTTATCATAAAAGGAGAAAAAAAGAAGCATAAATCAATATCAAAAGAAGATATTATAAATGCAAATATTTCAAATAAGCAAAAGGCAAAATTACTTGCTAAAATAACTGACAAGAGTATCAAAGAATGGTATGATGAATTGATAAATACCTAAATTTATAAATAACTGTTTTATATGCTTATAAAGAATTTTTAGATAGAATCATTAGATGATAGTCTACGGTAAGCAGATATGCTTGTATATTTTAAAAAATTATGCAGAAATAATAGAAGAGATTTATCTTCAAAAAGAGATAGATAAAAAGCTTTTTTATACATTCTTGGCTCTTGAGAAAAAGATTGTAAGGGTTGATCCTAAAAAAGCCCAAGCTATGGCAAAAGGTGGAAATCATCAAGGATTTTTACTAAGTATTAAAGATTTGCCTTTTTCCTCTTTTCAAAATATAAAAAATGAAGATTTTCTGTTGGTACTGCACAACATAACTGATGTAGGCAATATAGGAGCTATAATAAGATCAGCTTATATATTTGGAGTAGATGGGGTTATTATTACATCTCAAAAACATTTAAATCTTGAGCCTGTCATAAGATCAAGCTCAGGTGCATTACTTGAGATGCCTATTGTTTTGTATCCAAATTGTTTAGATCTTATAAATGAACTTAAAATGTCAAAATTTATAACTTATGGAGCCGATTTTGGCGCAGAAGATATAGTAAATGTTAAATTTAATCAGAAAAAAGCTCTGTTTTTAGGAAGCGAAGGAGAAGGAATCCCGAATAAGATTTTATCAAGATTGGATAAAAAAATTAGTATAAATATGATAAGAGAATTTGACTCTTTAAATGTAAGTGCTGCTGCAGCAATTATCTGTGATAGGATTGCAAATGGATGAATTTGAATTTTTCAATAAAATGGATATAAAAGATATATCTAAAAGAACTCGAATAAGTGTTGATGACTTAAATCATTTGAAAAATGAAGAATTTGATAAATTAAACAAAGCAAAAGGTTTGGGTTTTATTAAAATACTTGAAAGAGAATATTTGGTTGATCTCTCCTCTGTAAAAGAAAAATTTATTTTGTATTTAAAAGAACATGATAAATACAGCAATAAAGAATTCTTTATTGCTCCTGTAAAAAAGCGAACATATACTAAGCCTACAGCTGTATTTTTACTAATGATTGTAGCCTTTGGTATTTTCTTTTTCTTTTATTTTACAACATCAAAAACTGTTTCTAAGCCAATTACTAAACTTGAGCAAAATCCTATCATAAATGAAACAAAAGATTTATCAGGTATTGAAATCAATAGCACCAATGCATCTAAAACAATATCTACAATAAGTAAAAAAGAGACAAACAGCACAAATGAAAATAAAATATTATTACCAAAACAAGAAAAGATTTTGAAGATAGTAGAAAAAAATATAACAATTAAGCAAGCAGAAAATAAAGCCAATAATAATATAAGTCTATCCGCAACAAGAAAAGATATAAATATTTCAAATACTACGGAATTAGCAATATCCAAGCAAGATACCAATAATACAGTAGTAAAAAATAATTTAACAATAGTACCAAAAAAACGATTGTGGGTAGGAGTTATCACTTTAGATAATTATAAAAAAAGATCATATCTAACAGATAAAAATATAAGTATTGATGTAAAAAGTGAAATACTTATAGCTACAGGACATGGAGAATTTACATTGGATTATGATAATAAAACACTTGCTTTTTCAAGTGTTAACCCAATTAGATTTTTAATTAAAGATGGAAATATCACCAAAATCAGTAAAAAAGATTTTATAAAGCTAAACAAAGGTAAATATTGGTAAAGATAATAGTCGGAATTTTACTTATTGTTTCATTTGCTTTTGGTAGTTTGCTTGAAAATAAAATAAAAAGTTTTGTTGGAGAAAACAGGTACAATACACAACAAAAAATTATTAATATTATTTTAGGCAATAAAGCCCAATATTTAAATGATGGTAAGATAAATGATATCAAGTTACTGAAAGTTCTCAAAAAAAATGGTTTTATAAGTTTGGTCTTAAAAAAACCTCAGAATTTAAAAGTAACTTTTAAAGTACACAAAGATGCAATTTTATTTTTAAGAATTATCAATGATTCACTAAATTCTATGGGCTTTAACTTTTATATGACTAAAAAGGCTGTAAGAGATAATGATAATTTTACTTGGACGATTTTGATGAATACGGAGTATTTGATTGATCCTGTTTCGCTTTCGAAAGAGTTAAACAAAAGAGGGTGTTTTATAGAAGATATATCCAAAAAGGACAATCTTGACTGGACATATAATATATCGATGAGCAATGCTAAGATATTATCAACTAAGATTATATCTGATGTTACTTATAAATTTAAAAAACCTATTAAGCCCTATTGGCTTAGCATTGGTGCAAACGCAGCAGAGTTGTATATAAGTAGTTATTCCTTAAACAGGTGGCATCCATATATCGTCTTTTATGATAAAAGTCTAAAAATTTTATCTGTATATGTAAATGATGTGAAACAAAACAAATATAAGTTACAAATACCTGAAAATACAAAATATATAATGATTGACGATAAATATACTTTAAGTAATATTAGATTAGGGCTTAGAGTATATATCTCCGGCAACACTTAAAGGAAAAAAATGTTTGATGAAATACAGTTTAATACGATAAATAGACTTCCGAATTATGTTTTTGCAGAAATTAATGAGATAAAGATGAAAGCAAGAAGAAGAGGTGAAGATATAATAGACTTTTCAATGGGAAATCCAGACGGTAACACTCCATCTCATATAGTGCAAAAACTGATAGAAACGGCCAAAAAACCAAAAAATAATAGATATTCTGTTAGTAAAGGCATATATAAGTTAAGGCTTGCGATTTGTGATTGGTACAAAAGAAAATATGGTATTGATTTAGATCCTGAAACAGAGGCAGTTGCAACCATGGGAAGCAAAGAGGGGTATGTGCATTTAGCTCAAGCTATAACAAATCCTGGGGATGTGGCAATAGTGCCTGAACCTGCTTATCCTATTCACACTCATGCATTTATCATTGCAGGGGGAAATGTTGTTAAGATGAATTTTAATTTCAATGATAAATACGAACTTGATTATGAAAGTTTTTTTGATAATTTAAACCAAGCTATAAAAGATTCTATGCCAAAACCAAAATTTGTTGTAGTTAACTTTCCCCACAATCCAACAACAGTAACAGTAAAAAAAGATTTTTATGAAAGACTTGTTGCATTGGCAAAAAAGGAGAGATTTTATATACTTAGCGATATAGCTTATGCTGATTTGACTTATGATGGATATAAAACACCTTCAATTTTTGAAGTTGAGGGTGCAAAAAATGTTGCAGTTGAGAGTTTTACGCTTAGTAAAAGTTATAATATGGCAGGATGGAGAGTAGGGTTTATAGTTGGCAACCCGAAGCTTGTGGGAGCTTTGCAAAAGATAAAGAGTTGGTTTGATTATGGCATGTTTACACCTATTCAAGTAGCTGCGACTGTGGCACTTAATGGTCCTGATGATTGCGTTAAAGAGATAACAGAGATATACAGAAAAAGAAGAGATATTCTTCTTAAAAGTTTTGAAAATGCAGGATGGAAGATAGATAAGCCAAATGCTACTATGTTTATCTGGGCAAAAATACCGGAAGAATTTAGATATCTTGGAAGCATGGAATTTTCCAAAGAGCTTTTGCAAGAAGCAAAAGTAGCAGTAAGTCCCGGCATTGGATTTGGTGAACATGGGGATGAATATGTGAGGATTGCTCTAATAGAAAATCACAACCGCATAAGACAAGCAGCAAGAAATATAAAACATTATTTTAAAACAAAGAGGACAAAATAAATGCTTAAAGTTGGGATTATCGGATTGGGTACTGTAGGAAGCAGCGTTGTTAAAATACTTAAAGAAAATGAAAATATAATTACAGCAAGAGCTGGAATGAAGATAGTACCTGCAATGGGAGTTGCTAAAAATATTGAAAAACATAAAAATTTGGATATAGTTTTAAGTGATGATGTAAATGATATACTTGAAGATGAATCTATAGATATAGTAGTAGAGCTAATAGGAGGGGTTGATGAGGCATATAAAATAGTAAAAAAAGCATTAAAAAATGGTAAATCTGTGGTAACTGCAAATAAGGCACTTTTGGCTTATCACAGGTATGAGCTTCAAGAAAAAGCTGATGGAATGGGGTTTGGATTTGAAGCTAGCGTGGCCGGTGGAATTCCTATAATAAATGCTTTAAGAGAAGGACTTAGTGCAAATCAAATATTATCTATAAAAGGGATACTCAATGGAACTTGCAATTATATGCTTACGAGAATGATAAACGAAGATATAAGTTTTGCTGAAGTTTTAAAAGAAGCTCAAAAATTAGGCTATGCCGAAGCTGATCCTATATTTGATATAGGTGGATTTGATGCTAGTCACAAATTGCTGATTTTAGCTTCTATCGCTTATGGGATAAATGCAAAGCCCGAAGATATATTGATTGAGGGGATTGAAAATATAAATAGTGATGATATATTTTTTGCCAAAGAGTTTGGATATAATATAAAACTTTTAGCAATTGCAAAAAAAATTAATAACAAAGTGGAGCTTAGAGTTCATCCTGCACTTGTAAAAAAAGAAGAGATGATAGCCAAAATTGATGGTGTTATGAATGGCATTAGCGTTATTGGAGATTTTGTAGGCGAGACTTTATACTATGGAGCAGGAGCCGGTGGCGATGCTACTGCTAGTGCTGTGATTTCAGATATTATTTCCATAGCAAGAGGAGATGCTTCCCCTATGCTTGGATTTAAAAAACTTGTTCAGAATGATTTGACATTATTATCAATTAACGAAGTTCAAAGCGAGTATTATGTAAGAATGAGTGTTATAGATGAGGTTGGTGTTTTGAGTAAAATATCTAATATATTTGCAAGATTTGATATATCTATAGATAGTTTTTTACAAAAATCATCTAAAAAAAGTTTGCAAACAACTCTTTTATTTTCAACTCATAATTGCAAAGAAGTACAAATCAAAAAAGCACTTAACGAAGTAGGGAGATTATCCTTCGTAAAAGAAAAACCTGCGATGATTAGAATACAGGAGTAGTATTGGAAGAAGAAATTGACTCTGTTTGCACATATTGTGGGGTTGGATGTGAGATAACAGCAAAAGTACAAGATAATAAAATAAAAACAATATATGCAAAAAAAGAAACAAAAGTAAGCAGGGGAAAGCTTTGCATTAAAGGCAAACTTGGCTGGGATTTTGTTGACTCTTCCCAAAGACTTCCTCCGGTTAAAATAAGAAAAAGTTTTATTTATAAAAATGAATTATATTTTCCAAAGAGTGTAAAAGATAAATTTTTGCAAGGTATAAAAGAAGATGAAGAATTTTTTTATCCCTCTTTAAAACTTGCTTATGAGATAGCCGCTTGGAAATTACAGAGGATTTTTGATCTTTATGGCGGAGATACCATAGCTGGTATTGGAGGAGCAAGAAGTAATTGCGAAAGCGGATATATCTTTCAAAAATTTATAAGAGAAGTTCTTTTCAGCCCTCATATTGACAACTGTGCAAGAGTTTGTCATGCCCCAAGTTTAAAAGGTATGAGAAAAGTTATAGGTGAAGGAGCTGCGACAAATCCTTTTGATGACATAGAAGAAGCTGAATTTATTATCTTATTCGGATCAAATATTACAGAAGCTCATCCGATAGCAGCTACTAGAGTCAGCAAGGCTTTAAAAGAAGGTAAGAAACTTGCTCTTTTTGATGTTCGAGAGATCCACTTAAGCTCTAATGCTACTTATCAATGTACGATACCCTATGAAAGCAATTTGCTTATTTTGAATATGATAAGTTTTGTTATACTTAGTGAAAGATTATATGATATTGATTTTGTAACAAGCCGTACTTCTGGATTTGATGAGTATAAAAACAGTATTTTAAATGATGAATATGCAAATCCAGAATTTTTTCTAAAGATAAAAGGCTATGAGTACTTGTCTGCTATGGTAAAGAAGGTTGCCAGAGAGTATGCAAAGAGTCGTTCTATCATTCTTTGGGGATTGGGAGTTACCGAACACATAGATGGCTCTTATGCAGTTGAAGCTCTTTGTAATCTTGCCGTTTTAACAGGAAATATTGGTAAAAATGGAGCCGGACTTATACCTCTTCGTGGACAAAACAATGTACAGGGTGTTTGTGATATGGGTTGTTTGCCCTATTTTTTGCCAGATTATAAAATACCGCACAGAGAAGGTAAAAAAACTCCTGATTTGATAAATGATATGATAGATTCTAAAATAAAAGCAGTTATCAATATGGGAGAAGATATAGCTCATATTCATACAAATCAAAATAAGATAAAAACCGCATTGGAAAATTTAGATTTTCTTGTAGTTCTTGATTTGTTTGATAACGAGACAACAAAAAAAGCTGATATTATTTTCGGGGTCAGGAGTGCTTACGAGAAGGAAGGAATTTATATAAATGCTGAAAGAAGACTTCATCTCTCATCTGTTCTTGTTGAGAATAATTTACCTGATGATTGGGAGATTATAGTCGGCATTGCCAAAAATATAACTAAGGATTTTGATTATCAAACTAATTCTCAAATTTGGAAAGAAGTACAAATTCAGGCGAACGAAAGATTTTGTAAAGCAAGTTATGAGGCACTTAGAAAACATAAATTAACCGGACTTCAGTGGCCTGTTTTTGATAAGGATACTCCAAGACTTCATGTAAAAGATTTTAGAACAGATGACAAAAAGGCTCATTTTTCATATAGAAAATATTTTATAAGAGGCATGATAAGAGAATTGTTAGATAAAAAGGATTGTGGTTTTTATCTGACAACAGGAAGAGTCATAGCTCAATACAATAATGCAAGTCAAACCAAAAGATCCCCGACTCTTTTAAAAAGACATAATGAAGATATACTTCATGTTAGTTTGCAAGATAGTGAATTTTTCAAAGATGCCAAAGAAGTAATTCTTTCTACAAGATATGGTAATAGTTCTGCTTTAAAGATAAAAGTTACTAAAAAATTAAAAAAAGGGACACTGTTTTGTAGCTTTCATCATGCAAAGAGCAAGATAAATTTTCTCTTTGGAGATGAGTGTGATGAGTTGACAAAAACAGCAAGATTTAAGTGTGTAAAAGTAGATATAGAGGTGTTAAAATGAGTAGAAAACTTGGTAACATCGCTGAAGATAAAGCTGCTAAATTTTTGCAAAAAAGTGGATTTAGTATCATTGAGAGAAACTTTTATTCAAAATTTGGTGAGATTGATATAATCGCTTTAAAGGGTAGGATTTTGCATTTCATTGAAGTTAAAAGTGGAAAAAATTTTGAGCCGATTTATGCTATAACACCACAGAAAATAGATAAAATTGTAAAAACCATAAATTACTTTTTACTGAAAAATAAGATGGATGTTGATTATTGTATTGATGCAGTTATCATAAAAAATAAAGAGATAGAGCTTATCGAAAATATCACTCTTTTGTAATTCTATATAAAAAACTAAATACTTCTGACACAGCTTTATAAAGATTTTGTGGAATTTCTTTATCAAGTTCTATCTTGCTAAGCATTTGAACTAAATCGCTATCTTTTTTTATGGGAATTTTTTCTTCTTTTGCTATTTTTATGATATTT
>JALWUQ010000066.1:22739-43496 GCA_026993075.1 Campylobacteraceae bacterium | reverse complement strand
AAATTTGTACCGTGTTATCCTCTGAGCCACTGTCAACCACTATCACTTCATCTGCAAACAGAGCTGAAGTTACACATTTTTCGATACTTTTTTTACTATTTTTTGTGATGATAGCTACTGAGAGTTTTAACATATATCGTTTATCAATTTATCTAAATTTTTTCTATCATAGATAGAAAGTGAGCCTATCTTTATTATCACATAGTTTTTCTCAATAGTGGCTATCGAGGATTTAAAAATTGATAGTTTTAATAAATTTGACTCTTTCCAGTCTTTAATAACCAGCTCAATATCCAACTTATTTTCTAACTGACTTGAGATTGCCAAGATAATTAGTGTTTCTCTTGAAGTTTTATTGTATAAGTCTGAGGAAATTACAACTGCAGGTCTCGCTTTGTATTTTAGACTACTTGCAAATGGAAATTTTACCACTATAACATCATATTTATAAAAATCTGTCATATATAGCATCCTCTTTATTGTCCCAAATCTTAGAAAAACTTTTATCTGAGATTTTTGTAAAATCTTTTTGTTCACTGTTTTGCTTGACTATCTCATACTTTGAGATAACATCGGATTTTAGATTGTTTATGATATTTAAAACTATATCCACTTTTGAATCTTCTATATCGATCTTTATTGTTTGCATTTTTCATCCTTTTTTTAGTTTTATTATATCAAAAGTTACCTATATATCTCTTCATACTGATTTTTCCATTTTTTGTGAAACCAAAACCACTCATCTGGTTTATTTCTGATAGCTTTTTCCATAGCATCTGATTGCTTTTGGGTTAACTCTAATATATCTTTATCGATATCTTCACTTTTTACAGGTGTAATTTTATCATAAAAAGTAATCTTATAGTTTTTATAGTCATCTGTTGTGATAAAAACAGGAATGATAACTGCACCGAATTTTCTTGAAAGAATAGCTGTGCTGTGAGACTGTCTGGCTTTTTTTTCAAAAAAATCCACTACAACCCCCTCTTTTTCAGCCGTATTTTGATCCACTAAAAGTCCTAAAATTCTGCCTTGCTTTAAAGCTTTTATCATGCCTTTCATCGCACCTTGTTTGTCAAGCATTTTTATATCAAACTGTTCCCTGTTTCTTTTTAGGATATTATTTATAGTTTTACCCTCAAGTGCTCTGCCAACTCCTGTAACTTTATCAAAAAATGCTCCAATACAAAGAGCTATCAATTCCCAGTTACCATAATGAGCTGTTATGAGGATAATCTTTTTATTTTCTTTTACGGCATTTTCCAACACTTCTTTGTTTTCAAAAGTTACTTTTTTTGACAATTCATCTTTTGTGATACCTTGATTTTTTACAAAATCCGCTAAAAAATAGACAAGATTTTTATAGCACTTTTTGATAATTCTTGTTTTTTCTTTTTCTTCCATGCTTTTTCCATAGGCAAAGTCAAGATTTATTTTGATAATTTTCCTATGTTTTTTATCAAATACAAATATAAGCCATGCTATAAAATCAAGCACAGGGTTCATTAAAAAATCAGGAATATTTTTAACAAAAAATTGAAATATATAAAATATTATAAGATACAATTTATCCATATAATAGCCTGTTTATCATTTTTATTATCTTGTTTTCATCTATATTTTGGATGCACATATCTTTTTTATCAAGTTTTAAAGGATTTATCTCTTTTTCACAGTCAACTGTTAGGTTGATATTGGTTTTGAATGTGTTTCTGTCTTTTGGAGTAGGACCAAATATAGTGATGCTCGGTCTATTGAGTGCCCAGGCCATGTGTGTAGGTCCACTGTCTCCTCCGATAACCAAATCGCAACTATCAATCAAAGCTTTAAGCTCATTCAAATTCATATTTTCAAGAAGTATGGCATTTGAGTTTTTAGATATAAAAAGAGCATCTTTTTTTTCTTTTTGACTTCCCCATGATAATAAAAAGTTGGCATCAATTTGTTTTATGATACTTAAATATTTCTCTTTAGGATAAACTTTGCTTTTCCAGCTCGAACCCATCACAAGAAGTATATTTTTTTTATTTTTTGTAATATGTTGTAATATCTTGTTTAAATTTTTATTCGTATAAAAAAGAGATTTTTCTTTATCTTTTATATTATTGATATTAATTTTAAAATTAAGACATTTGCAAGTTAGCATATAATTTCTAAGTATCACATTTTCTTCATAAGGGATGAAAAACTTTTTTTTATAAAAAAAAGAAGCAAATTTTTCCCTTATAGAATTCTTATCAAACCCACATCCATTTCCAAGTATCTTGGCGATACTAGCTGATTTGATAAGTCCTTGCAAGTCTATAACTATATCATAATCATTTTTTTTATATGAATATATCTTTTTTATCTCTTTTGCTATATTGTTTTTATTGTCTTTGAGGTTAACGGTGATGATATTATCAATATAAGGATTATTTTCCAAAATATCGCTAAATCTTTGTTCAACAAACCAGTCTATTGTGATGTGAGGATATTCTTTTTTTATGATTTGTGGTAAAAAAGAGGTATGCACGATATCACCCAATGCAGAAAGTTTAATGATAGCTAATCTCACTTTTACCCTTTTTTGGATATGATTATATCCAAAAGTAATTTAAAACTATAATAAAAAGGCAAAAGAAAAAAGATGATATGTATATTTGATTGTGAAACTATACCTGATGTAGAGTTGGCCAAGAGCGAATTTGATATAAAGGGAACTCCTCTTGAAGTTTCAAATAAAGCTTTTTCTTTGCAAGAAGAAAAAACAGGCTACTCTTTTTTACCCATACCTTTTCACCAAGTCGTGGCTATATCTGCAGTTATAGCTGATGAATTTGGAAAGTTTGACAGAGTTAGTTCTATGCAAGGCGAGAGTGAAAAAGAGATGATAAAAAGCTTTTTGGGTTTTATTGACTCCAAGCAGCCGAAACTTGTCAGTTTTAACGGTAGAGCATTTGATATGCCTATGCTAATGATAAGAGCTATGAAATACAACTTGTCATGTTCAGCTTATTTTGAGAAAGAAAATCGTGAATTAAATAAAAACAAGTGGGATAATTACCGTTCCCGCTACAGTGACAGGTTTCATGTGGATTTGATGGATCATATAGGCGAATTTGGAGCAGTCAGAGGACTTAAACTGGATCTTCTTTGTAAAATGATGGGGCTTCCTGGAAAGTATGATGTTCATGGTGATGAAGTAACTGCGCTTTACTATCAAGATGAGATAAAAAAGATAAAAGAGTATTGTGAAAGCGATGTTTTAAATACATATTGGCTTTATTTAAAGTATGAATTACTAAAAGGTAACATAATTTTAAAAGATTATATCAATATTATAGAAAATTTCGCAGAAAAATTAGAAGAAAAAAAATCTTATACAAAAATTTTTAAAAGTTATATACAAAAGGAAATAAAAAGATGAATATAGCGGTTATAGGCACAGGATATGTAGGATTGGTTACTGGTACTTGTTTTGGAGAAATGGGTAATAGTGTAATTTGTGTAGATATTGACAAACAAAAAATACAAAATTTAAAAAATGGAAAAATACCCATATACGAGCCTGGTTTGGAGTCAATGGTTTTGAAAAATTATAAGTCAAAAACACTTGATTTTACAACAGATATAAAATATGCACTTGAAAAATCAAATATTATTTTTATAGCTGTGGGTACTCCTATGAGTGAAGACGGAAGTGCTGATTTGCAATATGTTTTAGCGGTTGCAAAAGATATAGGAAAATACTTGGATAAATATACTGTTATTGTAGATAAATCAACTGTACCAGTTGGAACAGCAGACAAAGTTAAAAAAGAGATATATTCACAATTGATAAAAAGGGCGGTAAATATAGAGTTTGATGTAGTAAGTAACCCTGAATTTTTAAAAGAGGGAGCGGCAATTTCAGATTTTATGAAGCCTGATCGCGTGGTTATAGGGGCTGAAAATGAAAAAGCAATGCAAGTGATGAAAGAGCTTTACAGACCATTTACTCTAAATCATGAGAGATTTATAGGGATGGATATAAAAAGTGCGGAACTTACAAAATATGCAGCAAATGCTATGCTCGCAACTAAGATAAGCTTCATGAATGAGATGAGCCAAATTTCCCAAAAAGTGGGAGCTGATATCAACATGATAAGACATGGTATCGGAAGCGACAGCAGGATAGGGTACAGTTTTATATATCCGGGATGTGGATATGGGGGGAGTTGTTTCCCAAAAGATGTAAATGCTCTTCATAAAATAGCGCTTGAGGCGGGATATGAGCCAAAAATAATACCTGCCGTTGAAGAAGTAAATGCAATCCAAAAGATGGATATAGTACATAAAATAATTAAGAAATTTGGTGAAGATTTAAATGGTAAAACTTTTGGAATATGGGGTCTTAGCTTTAAGCCAGGAACTGATGATATGAGAGAAGCACCATCGATAATAATCATTAAAGAATTACTAAAAAGAGGAGCAAAGATAAAAGCTTATGATCCTGAAGCTATGAAAGATGCCAAAGAGTTTTGGCTGAAAGATTTTGATATCTTATATGTAAAAAGTAAATATGATGTTATGAATGACGCTGAAGCTTTGATATTGATAACTGAATGGAAAGAATTCAGAAGTCCTGATTTTGATGAGATAGCAAAAAGACTGAAAACACCTGTTATATTTGACGGTAGAAATCAATATGATAAAAACAGATTGAAAAGTTTAGGATTTGAATATCATCAAATTGGGGTTAAGTCATGAGTTGTAAGTTGTGAGAGGGATTTTATGAAGATTTGTATTATTGATTACAATATGGGTAATTTAAGCAGTGTTAGGAATGCTTTTTTAAAGCTTGGGCAAAAAGTAGATATTGTTAAAGATGCTGATAGATTAAAAGATTATGATAAAGTTGTGCTTCCTGGAGTCGGGGCATTTGGCGATGCTATGACACATCTAAATAAGTTTGGTCTCAGTGAGAGTATAAAAGAGTTTTCAAAAACAGGTAAGCCGATGCTTGGCATTTGTCTTGGAATGCAACTTTTATTTGAAAGAAGTGAAGAGTTTGGCTCTCATATAGGGCTTGGTTTGATACCAGGAGATATAAAATACTTTGAAGTTTCAAAATTTCCGAAGAGATTAAAAGTGCCACATATGGGATGGAATAAACTTTTTATTCAAAAGGATTCGCCACTTCTAAAAGGTATGAAAGAGGATTTTTATCTCTATTTTGTACACTCATATCATGCTTACTGCAAAGAAGAGTTTATCATAGGAAAAACTCTTTACGGATACGAATTTGCCAGTGCAGCCAGGAAAGATAATATCTTTGGTTTTCAGCCACATCCTGAAAAATCCCATGACAACGGATTGAAAATACTAAAAAATTTTATGGAGTTATAATGGATATATTACCGGCAATTGACTTAAAAGATGCAAAAGCGGTTAGACTTAGCAAGGGTTTGATGGAAAGTGCGAAGATTTATAGTGATGAGCCTTGGAGGGTTGCTAAAAGATTTGAAGAGATTGGAAGTCGATGGGTTCATATAGTGGATTTAAACGGTGCTTTTAAGGGTGAGCCTGCAAACTTGGCACAGATAAAAAAGATAAGAGAAAATTGCGACTTGAAAATGGAGCTTGGCGGAGGCATAAGAGATGAAAAAACTATAAGATTATATCTTAAACTTGGAGTAGATAGAGTTATATTGGGCTCAGTTGCCCTGAAAGACCCCTCTTTCGTAAAAGAAATGGCAAAAAAATACCCTATAGTCGTGGGCATTGATGCGTATGAAGGTAAAGTCGCAGTTGAGGGTTGGGCTGAAGTCAGTTCTATAAAAGCAGTCGATTTGGCTCTTGAATTTTCAAAAGCAGGAGTGGAAGCTATCATTTGTACTGATATTAGTAAAGATGGGATGCTTAGCGGTGTAAATGTCGATTTTACCGAGAGTATTGCAAAATCTTGCGGAATTGATACTATAGCAAGCGGTGGGGTAAAAGATATGGATGATATTATTAAATGTAAAAAAAGTGGAGATATCGCCGGAGTGATTGTGGGAAAAGCATTTTATGAAGGTACTATAGATATGGAAAAAGCATTTAAAGTTATCTAAAACTAAAATCAGGTAAAATAAATAAATTTTCAATAGAAAAACAAAAGGAAAAACATTGAAACTTTTAGTTGTGGATGATAGTTCAACAATGAGACGAATTATAAAAAATACTCTTGCAAGGATAGGACATAAAGATGTGCTTGAGGCTGAACATGGGCTTGAAGCTTGGCATATTATGAAAGAAAATCCTGATATTGATATGCTGATAACTGACTGGAATATGCCTGAAATGAATGGGCTTGAGCTTGTAAAAAAAGTTAGAGGTGACAGTAAATATGATGATTTGCCTATCATAATGGTGACCACTGAAGGTGGCAAGAAAGAGGTCATAACTGCACTTAAAGCAGGAGTCAATAACTACATAGTCAAGCCTTTTACACCACAAGTTCTAAAAGAAAAACTTGAAGATGTATTGGGCTGATATATGCAAGAAGAGTATTTTGAGCTTTCGATACATCCTGTAAAATACTTTGATCTTTTTAACGATTTCGTTTTTGAGCTTGGTGTTAGTGCTGTTGAACAAAAAGACGGCTGCATCATAGTTAGAGATGAAAATGATTTAAAAGAAGTGCAGTGGGGAGTGGAGCGGTTTGCTGATGAGTTATCTAAAAATAAGCATGAAGATATAAAAGTTACTCAAAATTTAAGCAAAAAAAAGAATATCGACTGGATAGAAAAATATAAAAACTCCATAACTCCTGTGCAAGTCGGTAAGTTTTATATTCACCCTACCTGGAAAAAGGATAAAAAGAATTTTATCAATATTCTTATAGATCCGGCACTAAGCTTTGGCACAGGACACCATGAGAGTACGAGTTCTTGCCTGGAGCTATTGGGCAAATCGGTTAAAAATAGTGATTTTGTTTTAGATGTAGGATGTGGGAGTGGTATATTGGCAATAGCTGCAAATAAATTAGGTGCTATTGTTGACTTGTGTGACAGTGATCCTCTTAGCATAGAAAGTGCTAAAAAGAATTTTGAATTAAACAAGGCAAAATATCATCATATTTGGGAAGGCTCGGCAAATAAATCTAAAAATCAATATGACACAGTAGTGGCAAATATAGTTGCGGATGTGCTTATCATGATAAGTAAAGATTTAAAAAGAAGTGTTAAGACAGATGGTAATTTAATACTTTCAGGAATATTAGATAAATATTTAGATATCGTTTTGTCTAAATATAATGATTTTACATTAATAAAAACAATAAAAAACAAAGAGTGGGTAACTCTTTATTTAAAAAAGGACAAGTGTGGCTCAAAATAATAAAAATCAAAAAAATAATAAAAATGGCAATTTTTTCAATAATAATCCGTTATTGGTATTTGCTATATTTTCTATACTCATAATATTAATATTTAAAAGTTTCGTAAATCCATCGGGAGTTGATGGTCTTAAAAATGGAATGTTTGATTCTCAACAAAAAACTATAACAAAAAATGTTAGTTATTCCAAGATAAAAGATTTGATTAGACAAAAAGAAGTAAGTAGTGTCGCCATAGGTCAAACTGTCATAAAAGCAGTTTCAAAATCTAGTGGAATAAAAACTGTATATATTGCTAAAAAAGTAAGTGATGATCCTACTTTGATTCCTTTGCTTGAAAAAAATAAGATATCTTATGCGGCTTTTAGTCAAAATTCATGGTTTAGCGAACTTCTCTTTTCATGGATACTTCCTATATTTATATTTTTTGGTATTTGGATGTTTTTGGCAAATAGAATGCAAAAAAATATCGGTGGTGGGATTCTTGGTATGGGAAGCAGCAAAAAGCTTATAAATTCAGAAAAGCCAAATACAAAATTTTCTGATGTAGCCGGAGTTGAAGAGGCAAAAGAAGAAGTAAAAGAGATAGTTGACTTTTTAAAACATCCAGATAGATATTTAAGACTTGGTGCTAAAATCCCAAAAGGTGTGCTTTTGGTAGGACCTCCTGGAACCGGTAAAACACTTTTGGCCAAAGCAGTCTCAGGAGAAGCTGATGTTCCATTTTTTTCAGTTTCAGGGTCATCTTTTATAGAAATGTTTGTTGGAGTTGGAGCAAGTAGAGTTAGAGATCTTTTTGAGGGAGCAAAAAAAGAGGCCCCATCTATCGTTTTTATAGATGAGATTGATGCCATAGGCAAAAGCAGATCAGCTGCTGGAAATATGGGGGGTAATGATGAAAGAGAGCAAACTCTAAATCAACTTCTTGCAGAGATGGATGGGTTTAATTCAGATAATTCTCCTGTTATAGTATTGGCTGCGACTAATAGACCTGAAGTTTTAGATGCCGCACTTTTAAGACCCGGTAGATTTGACAGGCAAGTGCTTGTTGACAAGCCGGATTTTAAAGGTAGAGTTGATATATTAAAAGTCCATATTAAAGGAATTAAGTTAGCAAAAGATATTGATTTGACAGCCATAGGAAGACTAACGGCGGGACTCGCCGGGGCAGATTTAGCTAATATTATAAACGAGGCCGCACTTTTAGCAGGAAGAAACAATCAAGATGAAGTTAAACAAAAAGATATGGTCGAGGCGGTTGAGAGAGCGATAGCAGGACTTGAAAAGAAAAGCAGACGAATAAATGCAAAAGAAAAAAGGATAGTTGCTTATCATGAAAGCGGTCATGCTCTGATAGCAGAAACAACAAAAGGAGCAAAAAAAGTCTCTAAAGTATCTATTATTCCAAGAGGTTTGGCAGCTTTAGGCTATACACTAAATACTCCTGAAGAAAATAAATTTTTGATGCAAAGGCATGAGCTTATTGCTGAGGTAGATACACTTTTAGGAGGTCGTGCTGCAGAACAGGTATTTATAAAAGAGATTTCAACCGGTGCCGGAAATGATTTAGAAAGAGCAACTGATATTATCAAAGCTATGGTTAGCATGTATGGTATGAGTGAAGTTGCTGGTTTAATGGTTCTTGAAAAACAACAAAATAGATTTATGCCCGGAGTGACTACAAAAGATTATAGTGATAAAATGGCTGAAAATCTTGATCAATATATAAAAGAGATGCTTGATGAGAGATATAAAGGTGTTATAGCTACATTGGAGACTTATAGTGATGCGATTGAAAATATAGTAAAAGAATTATTTGAAAATGAAACAATAGAAGGGAAAACAGTACGAAAAATTATAAAAGATTTTGAAGAAAAAAATGGTATCCAAAGAGAGGAAGAAGAAGAAGGTGATATTCAAAAAGCTGAGAAAGATGCAAAAAAGAATCAAACTGTTGAAGCAGAGTCTAAAGAGAATAAAAAAGATAAAGATTAATAAAAATGATTTGCAGAAAAACTGAGATAATTGTAAAAGAGGGATGGAAATACCTCGGTTTTTTATCTGTTTTGTTTGTATTATCCCTTTTTACTGATTTTGTATTTTTGGAATTGATACTTTTTCTTTTTATGATAGTAGCTATTATTATATTTAGAAATCCGGAAAGAATTCCCCAAGAAATTGATGAATTATCATATTTGTCACCGATTGATGGAAAGATTGATTACATAGGAAAAGTCTTTGAAGATAGATATTTTGAAAAAGATATGCTTCTCGTATCTATTAAAAGTTCAATATGTGATGTTTCTATCCAGAGGAATCCGTTTGATTTAGATATTAAAAAAGTATATTATAAGCATGGATTGAATATAGATATAAAATCTCCAAAGGCAAAGCTATTGAATGAACAAATCAATATCATTGCCTCTTCTTCCAAAGGCGATATTTTGATAACATCTATTATTGGAAGATGTGCAAAAAGAATATATACAATCTGCGACAATCTAAGCAGAGTAAAAAAAGGAGATAGATATCTTATCATGACAGAAGGTAGGGTTGAGCTTTATCTTCCACTTGATTGCAGGATAAGAGTTGTACTTGGTGAAAAGGTTAAAGCTGGTGAAAGTATTTTAGGATATTTCACAGACTAAAAACCATTTCCCTATCTAAAGATATGGAGATATCAGAATGAAAAATAATAACAAATCTTATCTTGCATATATAATCCCCAATCTTTTTACGGCTGCAAGTGCCTTTGTTGGGGTTTTAAGCATTGTTGCATCTTCAAAGGGTGAGTTTGAAAAAGCTGTATATATGATACTTCTTTCACTATTATTTGACGGACTTGACGGAAGAGTGGCAAGACTTACAAAAACTACTTCAAGATTTGGTGCAGAATTTGACTCATTGGCTGATTTGGTAGCTTTTGGCATGGCTCCTGCAATGTTGTTTTATTTTGATATAGGAATCCATTATAATAAATTGGGAATACTTTTGAGTGGCTTGTATGTAGTATTTGGTGCTATAAGACTTGCTAGATTTAATGTGACGAATCCTTCAAGTGAGCCTTCCGTTTTCATAGGAGTCCCCATACCTACTGCAGCTGTTTTTATAAGTATTTGGATATTGTTTTCCATAAAATATCATATAATGCAAGATCATTTTTCATGGATAATACTTATATTTGTCGGTTTAGTTTCTATGCTAATGGTTAGTAATATCAGATATCCAAGTTTTAAAAAGATAGATTTTAAAAAAGCTAATCTTAAAAAAGTTTTAATTATATTAATTGTTCTATTTTCTTTTACTTACCTTTATCTTATTGAGTCGATAACACTCTTTTTTACTGCATATATACTTTATGGACTCGGCAGAGGAGTTAAAAGCTATAATAAAAGAAAAAAAATTGCAAAAAAAGATAAAATTTAGTATAATGATGGGATAATCTTAAAAAAAAGGAGAGTCGTATGCAAGGTGATATAACCGGTACAGCAAAAGCCATAAAATTTTTGCCAAAAATTGAAATCAGAAATTCTCTCCTGCTGCTTCTCACACTCTAAAAATCAACCAACTACAAAACAATAATATACAAATCAAGGAAAATAAAATGCAAAACAATAATATAATAATATTTGACACTACTTTAAGAGATGGTGAACAAAGCCCTGGGGCTTCGATGAATACGGAAGAAAAAATACAAATTGCACTACAGCTTCAAAGGCTTGGTGTTGATGTTATCGAGGCAGGTTTCGCAGCTGCAAGTCCAGGTGACAGCGATGCAATATCAAGAATAAGTGAAGTTATCGAACAAAGTACTGTATGCTCTCTCGCTAGAGCTTTGCCAAATGATATAAAAGAAGCCGCCAAAGCTATACAAAAAGCCAAATATCAAAGAATACATACTTTCATAGCTACAAGTCCGATACATATGGAATATAAACTTAAAATGACCCCAGAAAAAGTTATACAAAAAGCAGTAGAGGCAGTAAGTTTAGCTAAAACTTTTGTTGATGATGTAGAGTTTAGTTGCGAAGATGCCGGAAGAAGTGATATTAACTTTTTAAAAGAGATACTTGATGCAACTATAAAAGCTGGAGCTACAACCCTAAACATTCCAGATACTGTAGGATATACAATGCCAAACGAGATGGGAGCTATGATAAAAGAGTTACGAAAGTTTGTTGGAAACAGAGCTATACTTTCAGTACATTGCCATAATGATTTGGGTCTTGCTTTGGCAAATTCACTTTCTTCTATAGAAAATGGAGCAAGACAAGTTGAGTGTACTATAAATGGTCTTGGAGAGAGAGCTGGCAACGCGGCACTTGAAGAGATAGTCATGGTGCTTAAAACAAGAAAAGATATATTTGGTAAATATTCAACCAATGTTAATACGAAAGAGATATATCCTACAAGCAGACTTGTGGCAAATATCACAGGTATTATTCCTCAACCAAATAAAGCGATAGTAGGCAAAAATGCTTTTGCCCATGAAAGTGGTATTCATCAAGATGGTGTTTTAAAAAATAAAGAAACTTATGAAATAATGAAATCAGAAGATATAGGATTAAGTCATAATTCTTTGATACTTGGAAAGCATTCTGGTCGTCATGCATTTAAAAATAGAGTTGAAGAGCTAGGATACACTTTAGGCGATGAAGAAATAAATGAAGCATTTGCAAAATTTAAGGATTTAGCAGATAAGAAAAAAGAAATGTTTGATGATGATATAAGAGCTATTGTTACAAGCGAAATAACAAAGATTGATGGAGTTTTTAAGCTTATTTCTATGCAGTTGAGTGATTGTAGTGCAGGAGTTCCAAGTGCTGCTGTTACCATTGGGCATAAAGGCACAAACAGTACTGACGCTGCTATAGGAAATGGTACTATGGATGCTGTATTTAAAGTTATAGACAGAGTTTGTGGCATCAAGGGAGAATTGAAAGAGTATAAAGTTGATTCTGTTACTCAGGGAAAAGATGCACTTGCAAGAGTAGTTGTGAAAGTACAGTTTGAAGACAGCAAAACTCCGGTAATTGGACATGGTCTCAGCCTTGATACCATGCAAGCTAGTGCCAAAGCTTATATAGGTGCACTTAATAGTTATATTTCAATGAAAAAGTGATTATGATATTAAAATGATATTATGAGGGAGTCATTATTTCAAGTATGATACTATCTGTCTCCTTCATACCTGCGTTTGCCAAGATACCTATGTTTTTTATAGTCTCTTCCACATCATTTCCTACAATTCCTTCGCCATCATGTAATGCTCGATTTGAGAGAGCTAACATTGAAGAGTCAAACGCACTATAAACTCCAGTAGCTATCTTCATAGCACATGATGCCTTTGCTCCATCACAAATAACACCCGATACATTTCCTAAAGAGTTTGTTATAGCCATTGATACAGTCTTGTAATCTCCGCCTTCAAGATATGCCAAAGCTCCAGATACGGCACTTGTTGCACAAATAACTCCGCAAAAAGCAGAAAGTCTTCCTACGCTTGATTTTATATGTATCGTGCTTAAGTGTGAAAAGAAAAGTGCCCTTATCAAAGTTTCTTTTGATAGATTTTTATCTTTGCAATATTGTATCACGGGCAAAGAAGCTGCCATTCCTTGATTGCCGCTACCACTTGTAGTCATAACAGGTAACGCACATCCACTCATTCTTGCATCTCCTCCAGCAGATGCAAAACTTGCACATCTGTTTCGTTGATCATCGCCATATAAACCTTTTTGGATATTTTTATTTATCATACATCCTATATTAACCCCATATTCACCTCTAAGTCCCGCATTTGCTATGACACTGTTTTTTTTTATGACTTGTTCAAAAATATCTTCGATAAGAGATAAGTCAATTTTCTTTGAGAGTTCATATATGGCTTCTATGCTGAGTTGCTCCCTTTTTTCATAAGGAGTTTTAAACTCTACATCCTCACATATCCTGTTTTTAATTTCTTTGCCGTTTTTTTCTATTTTTGTTATATTAGTATGAAAATGTTTTATCTCTACAAGAGCACTCTCTTTTTCTTTGTAAACGATTATCTTAGCATAAAGAGGTATATCTGTTTTTTCATGTATGACAGTAACAACTTTATTTTTAAGATATTGCCGTACATTTTTTATATCATTTTCTTTTATATTGCTGATAACCATAAGTTCTTTTGATGCATCGCCGGCTATTGCTCCCATAACACATGCCGCTTCTATACCTATAAGTCCATTACTGTTTGGGATTTTAACTGATTTTACATTTTTTATCATATTTCCCGAAACAAACACTTCTATACTCTCAGGTATGCTTCCAAGTATAGAAGTAGCCACAGCACTAGCATACGCGAGAGCTATAGGCTCAGTACACCCTTCAGCAGGTACAATTTCTTCTTTTAAAATATCAAGTATTTTTTCTATATTCATCTTCTATCCATTTTTTTATAGCAATTATAGCATATTTAATTCTTTTTTAAACAAATTATCCTATACTTGATTTAAATAATATTAAGGATTTATATGAAGTATCCAAAATTCACAGATGGTTGTCACTCTCTTCTTTGTAAGTTTTTGACAAAAGAAGTGTTTGAAGAGTTAAAAGATAGAAAAACTTCCAATGGTTTTACTCTATCTAAAGCTATAAATTCAGGAGTAGTAAATGAAGATAGCGGTATTGGTGTGTATGCCGGAGATGAAGAGTCATATACTCTGTTTGCACCTTTGTTTGATCCTATTATAAAGGAGTACCATGGTTTCGGCACAGATGATATGCATGTTAGTAATTTTGATCCAAAAGATTTAGATATATCAAACCCTGATCCAGAAGGTAAATTTATACTCTCAACTCGTATAAGAGTAGGTAGAAATCTTGCAGATTTTCCCCTTGGCACAATCATATCAAAAACACAAAGAGACAAAGTTGAAAGTTTGGTCAGTGACACTTTGAAGTCGTTAAAAGGTGAACTTAAAGGTAGTTATTACCCTTTAAAAGGTATGAGTAAAGATGTGAAGGAAATACTTATAAAAGATCATTTTTTATTTAAAGAAGGTGATAGATTTTTAGAAGCAGCGGGGCTTAACAGAGATTGGCCTGATGGAAGAGGGATATATCACAATGATGACAAAACATTTTTAGTTTGGATTAACGAAGAGGATGAGCTTAGAATTATATCGATGCAACAAGGAGGGGATATAAAAGAAGTTTTTACAAGACTTTCCAAAGCCGTAACTTTGATAGAACAAAAAGCTTCATTTATGAAAACTAAACATTTAGGCTACATAACAAGCTGCCCTACAAATCTTGGAACTGCTATGAGAGCAAGTGTTCATATAAAACTTCCTATACTTTCAAGAAAAATGGATATATTTGAAGAAATAATAAAAGAAAATCATTTGCAAATCAGGGGTATTCACGGTGAACATTCCCAAGATGAGAGTGGGATATTTGACATAAGCAATAAAAGAAGGCTTGGTATAAATGAAGTACAGTGTGCTTATGATCTTTTTAATGGGGTAAAAAAGTTAATAGAAAAGGAATCAAGCCTGTAAGATCAGCTATAAGCATCTTTTTAGTAAGCTTTGGCTTAGATGAGAGAAAAAGGTATTTGTAAATAAAGAATTTTAAAAATAAGTTATAGTGAAATGGTTGAGAGTATATCAAAAACTATCTCTTGAAAGTGAAATTCACTAAAAACTTCAATTCTTTTTTCAACTCTTAACATATCATTTATCATTTGGATAAACACTTTGTCATATCCTTGTATATCTTTTAATTTATCAAGTTTTCTTGGAAAAGTGGGAGTGAAGTGATTGTAAACTTCATACGGTTCTCTTTTTACAATGCTTTTATATAAAGCTTTGCCTATCTCAAATATCTCAAATATTTCATTTTTTCCGGTTTTTATATCGTTTTTAAAGCCAATCTTGATATCAAGTTTCAAAACCCTTATATAAGTTAAAATCATCAGCATAAAGCCTATACCGGCTTTTGAGTAATTGTTTATAACTCTTGAGTAAAAATGCTCAAAAGTTTCTCTTTTTTCTCTCATTCTTTTATACTCAAGCATCAGTGACTCTACAAAGTATTTGGCAAATCTTAAAGGAACGGATTTTAGGATGCTTTTTGCTATGGTTGCATCCCTTGTATTTTTGCCTCCTAAAAATATATGAACCCCATACTCGTTTTGACCGTTAAACTTTACTTTACATCCCTCAAATCCCACATCTCCTAAGTCATGTAAACCACATCCTTTTACACAGGCTGACCAGTAAAGCCTGATTTTTGCATCATTTCCAAGAGGTATTTTCTCTTCAAGATATTTTGTAAGCTCTATAGCATCAGGTTTATTTGGTATGACTCCAAATTGGCAATGCTCTAACCCAGCACAAGCTATGAGGTGATTGGCATAAGGCGATGCAAGACTTTTGTGCTTGTTAAAATAACTCTCTTTTAATGTATCATCTATACTGTCTTTTTTTATATTCAAAAGATAGAGATTTTGCTCTATGTCGATTCTAAGACTTCCACTCCCATATCTTTTACATACATTGGCAGCTTTTATCATATCACTTCCACTAAATACTCCTGCCATTACCACCGAATGCAAAGCAAAAGTACCGTCTTTTAGCATGGTTTTTCCCTGATCACTATCTACGGAATCCATTTTGGTTAAAGTAATACCGGCTGTTTGAAAGTTTATGCCCGCTTCTTTTCTTATGGCATCTGTTATCGTCTCCATACCGACACTCTCAATAAGAAAGTAAAATCTGTTTTTATTTCTATTGTCCCTAAAACCATACTTGATAAAAAGCTTCATAATAGTTTCATAAACACTTACAACTTCACTTTCACTCTGTAAAAATATATCAGCATTTTGAGCGATTTTACCGACTTTTCCGCCAAGATAGAGATTGTATCCGTATAAGCCCTCTTTTTGAGCCAGAACAAAGCAGCAGTCATGACCAAAGGCATTGCATCTGTTGGAGATTGAACCTGTTATGGAAGTATTGAATTTTCTTGGAAGTGTACCTAAAAATTCCGGATTTTTTAAAAATTTATCCTCTATCTTTTTAAGCAAATTGCCTGAAGGCAGTATATTGTCATATCCTAAGCTATCAAGAGGATCAGCTACAATCCCTCTAAAGTTATCAACCCCTGTTTGATAAGCACTTAAGCCCACACTCTCAAATTTTTTTATAATAGTTGGCAAATCCTCAACTCTTATATATCTAAGCTCAATTTGAGCTCTTGTAGTCAAATCCATATAATCTTTACAAAACTCTCTTGCTGTCTCGCCAACTGCCATAGCTTGATCATAATTTAACTGACCACCTCTTATCCTTAGTCTCATCATAAATTGATTTGGAGTGGTAGACTTGTCAAATATACCAAAGCATTTTAAGAAAAATTCTTTATCCTCTTTTGGTATACTCTTGTAACCATTTTTTGCATACTTTTCAAGTTTATTATAAGCTTCAATGGGATTTTTTAACTCTTTTAATTTTTCTATTTTATTCAATTTAAAACTTCTACTTATTTTTGCTTTTTCTAATTGTCTCATATTTATCCTAAATAGTAATATTGTACAGTTGTCTAATTATAATTATAGCAGTTGTAATTCATTAATTAAACAATTAATTGATGAATATATAATCAATTAATTGTTTGTAAGAGTTTTGATGTTTTTGTTATGATAAGTTTTTTAGGATTAAAATTATTTACTGACCTTACGTACTTTTTTCTCGAAAAGTTATACTTTTCGTATCTTTAGGGGGTTGTAGGGACTTTGAGTTTCTGCTACAATAGAGAGCTTTGCTCATTATAGTGCGTAAGGTCAGTTACTTAATATTTACACTATTTAAAAAAGAGTATCTTGGGTAAAAATTTTCTTGAGTCTATTTTTAAAGGTTTGCCGATATAGAAACCTTGTGCCATTTTAATATTGTATTTTTTCAATAAATCAAATATTTCCCTACTTTCAACAAACTCAGCAATACTTTCTATATTGTAAGATTCACAGGTATTTATGATCTCTTTTAGTATAGTCCTTGCATTTTCATCTGTAAGTAATTTTTTTATTATTGAACCATCAATTTTTAATATGTCAGGTTTTATATTGATTAAGTGGTTTGAATTTGGCTTGTCATCTGTAAAATCATCTATTGCTATTTTTACTTTCATGTATTTTAATATATTTATTTTTGTTTTGAATTCTTCAATTTCTCTTATTTGTATATCTGCAAATAATTCAATCGTAAGCATATTTGCAAATTGAATATTTTTTTGTATCAATTCTTTTATCATTGTAAAAATAGAGTTATTAGACAAATCACTTACATTTATATTTACACTTGCGTGAATATTATGTTTTTTAATTGCCCTAAAAGCTTGCATGAACATGTCTTTAGTTAATGTTTCGTATATGGAAGTATCTTTTATGATTGGTAAAAATTGAGAAGGAAGATATAAATTATCATTTTTATCAGTTATTCTGGCCAATGCTTCATATTTTACTATTTTTCCTGTTTTGATATCCAAGATTGGCTGAAAATATGCTTTTAGTCGGTTTTCTTTTATATCAGTATCGATATTTTCTAATATTAAAGAGTCATTGCAATAAGTATTTTCATTTAATATAACTACTTTATTTCTTCCATTTGTTTTTGCAACATATAGCATTTTATCAGCATTAATGATTGCATTATGTAATGTTTTATCCATTGACGGCATAGGATTTATACCCATTGATAAAGTTACTTGTAAATCACCGTTTTCAGTTCTTATTGGTTGATCTGATATTGTTTTTAAGATGCGGTTTGAAACTTCTCTCAGCGTTTTTATATCTGTTTGTTTCTTAAAAAATATTAAAAATTCTTCTCCACCGTATCTTATGATGATATCGTATGTTCTTGTTGCACTTACAAGTCTTTTAGCAATCGTTTCAAGGACTGTATCTCCAATATCATGTCCAAAATTATCATTGATTTTTTTAAAGTGGTCAATATCTGCCATTGCAATAGCACACTGTGAGAGATTTATATTTTTTTTAATCTCGTTTAGATAACTTCTATTAAACAAATGTGTGAGCGCATCTATATTGGTTTTCTTTTTTTGTCTTAAAAATGCGAATGTCTGAAAAAAACTAAAAAGCAATATAAAAATAAGTAGTATCGTAATGAGAATTAAAAGAGAATAGACCGGCTTTAGAATCTGTATAAGATTTTTATACTCGCTTATGGAAATATCAAATACCAAAATAGCTGAGACTTTATCTTTGTACATGATAGGATACAGATAAGTTATCCATAAGCTTGAGATATTCTTTTGTATTGTATATGCAGGTTTTTTATATTTTAGTAATTTTTTCCAAATTTTCTTGGATTCAGGTTCAAATTTTTGATTTAATTCACCTCTTTGATTTATCTGTTTTGATCCATCGCACAGGTATCTAAAGGTTTTATTTCTGCTTAAATATATAAGATAAACATATTTATATTGTTTATCAGAAAAGAGAGTAAGAGCATTTGTGATATTGTTTTGAAGATTTTTACTTTTTTTGATGGAATTGACTAGATTTGACGGAGATAACTTTTTTATGTACTGCTGGATATTTTGTGCAAAGTTTTTAGCATGTATTGTCTCTATCTTTATAATTTCATCATCCATCTTGTTTATCGTTATAATGGAATTGATAAAAAGCCAAATAACTCCAATCGTAATGATGGATAAAATCAATATGTAAAACCGTACAATTGGAATTTTAAGATTCTTTATCATATTTTATTCTGCGTACTGGTCATATTGTTTTGGCAAAGTAATATGTTTTTGTTTTAACATTTTTTCGTTTAATATGATATTTGGTCTTCCTTTTTGCCAAAAAAAAGCTCCGATATCAATACTGGTATGATTTTTATAATCTTGATAATTATTGCTTATTATACAAGGCTTATTTTTTAATTTTGCATATTTTAAAGAGTTATTTGTCAAGATAAGATTTGCCTGTGTGGGACCATCTGCTTTTACGATATGTTTATTGATATGAAATATATCATAAAAATCAGGATCGGATACATATACTTTAATAATTTTCTTTTTTATCAAGATATTTGCAATATCTTTTATGATTTTAGTTTTTAAAACAGCGATCTGGTTATTTGCAAATGAGTTTGAAAACAGTAAAATAAATATCAATAAATTTTTCAAAATTGATACTCCAAACCTATCCAAAATCGTCTGTCTATTGAGTTTACATTTTTTAGATAATTTATAGTTCTATTAAGCGGATTTACTACATAATAGTTGCTTTTAAGAGCTTTATTGAGGATATTCTCACCTTTTACATATAGCGTCAAATTTCTTGAGTAGCGATAAGTAACCGTACTGTTTAGATTCCATCCGTCTTTGTTTACACTTTGCCAGTGTTTAAAGAGCAAGCTATTGTAAAAATCAAATTTTTTGATAGTGTTGAAAAATGATATTGCGCCTCCATAATATTTTTTTGCATTTTCAAACGAGTTTCCTTGCTTATATGTACCGTCAATCCAAGCATTAAAAATGATACGATTGAGCGCATTAAAAGAGTAAGTATTTCTAAAAGATAAAGTATCTGCTATATAATTATCTTTAAGATTTTTGTATCCCAAACCGTCAAAATATACCTGATCTTTAACTATGGTATGACCATAAAGTAGAGAAGTCGTATTGTTTTTTGATTTATGTATGAGTTTTGTAGCAAATGCCATTTGCTTATCTTTTGATGGATCTTTTGATTGATGGTAAAATACTCTGTTTGTGAAAAGTATCTTCATGGAAGGAACAAACTCTCCTATGAAAATAAATGTTTTGCTTGTCCAATTTTTATTATTGTATATATATCCAATCCTGCTGGAGTATGTTTTATAATCTTTGACTTCGCCGTTTTCTATATTTCTATTGACTTTGGCAGACAAAGTTATCATATTTGATTTATTGATTAGGTAGTTATTTTCTGCAAATAGTGATAAGATGTATTCTTTATTATAATGGGCAGAGTTTTGGATATATATATTGCCAAATCTCATATTGTCAATTTTAAAATGCTTGTATCTATTTTGCACTCCAAATGTAAATCTGTTTTTATCTGTTTTTAAAATTTTATACACTTGTGCATCACTGCTTTGTTCTTTCATTGATGTTTGTGAGTCAGAATAAGTATATACTGAGTATGCAGATAAAGCAAGCATACCAAGGATGGATTTTGAACTGTCATAATGCTTTGTATTATCTTGTGAGAAATTTATATATGCTTTTAAAGTTTTGTCGCTGTTGGTGTAGTAAATTCCGGTATAAAAATAATCAAAATCAGTATATACTGATTTTGGGTCTATATTGTAACTACTTCCCATAAAGTTATCCATAGAGCCTTTACTAGCTTGCATTTC
>JALWUQ010000066.1:0-22639 GCA_026993075.1 Campylobacteraceae bacterium | reverse complement strand
TTTTGTCGCTGTTGGTGTAGTAAATTCCGGTATAAAAATAATCAAAATCAGTATATACTGATTTTGGGTCTATATTGTAACTACTTCCCATAAAGTTATCCATAGAGCCTTTACTAGCTTGCATTTCAACTCTTAAGCCATTTTTTTCTATCTGTCCGTAAAAATTGGTAATATTTTTATTTTTAGATAATGCATCTGAGTTATGATATATCTTTTCTCTTTTTAAATCCCTGTTATTTAAGTATGCAAGATAGGAAAGATTGTTAACTTTTTTTGCACTATATGCATATATATCTTTTGTACCATAACTTCCTGCTGAAGTACCTATAAGATTTGTCTCTTCTCTTTTTGGATCTTTTGTATAGCATTTTATAGTGATCCATGCTGGCTGGATACCTAATGTTTGAGAAGGCGTACCCATGTATATTTCTATATGATCGATAAAATCCATACTCATTTGCCCAAAAAGCTTTAATGCGTTACCATTAAATGGAGTTACTAATTCTCTGTCGTTTATATATACTCTTATAGTATCAGAAGGAGCTGGTTGATAGGGTGAATAAAATGGACTTGTCAATCCTGCATTATCTTCATTGTATCTAATGAATGGTATCTTCTCTATAATCTCTTTTAGAGATTTTATCTTCATTTTATCCAAGTCTTGTCTTGTATAAACTATAAGAAAACCGGCACTTTCCATTTTTGTTTGATTGGAAAGGTCTGCTTTTTGAGCATATTCATTTAAAAGATTATTTATGTTATCACTTGCAAATACCATATCTGCCGATACAAATACTAAAATAAAATATAAAAATATTTTCACTATCATCCACTTATGTAAAATTATTAGTCATTGTATCTAAAATTATATTAAATCTAAGTAATGTTAATATAATTACAGTCTAAGTTTATTCTCATATTCGTCAAAATAATGATATAGTGCAAATTCGCCAAAGTATGGGCTGTAAATATTTAAAATTGGTATAAAGTTAAACATTGCAGACATAAAAGATATAGACCATAGGGCAATTTTATGCTCTTTTTTCATCTTTTTTATATCATCTTCATTGTAAAAAATATCTCCTATATCATAGGAAAAAGTATCTTTTATAAGCCAAACCCAAACTAAAATCTGTACAAAAAAGTTCACTATTGGGACAAAAAATAGTGGAAAAGCTATAATGGAAACTATTAGAAATATAAGAGAATCCCTTGCTGTAAATATAAATATTCTTTTGTTTGATCTTTTTTCTATTTTATCATCTGAACCCATTTTCAGGATTTCTCTGCTAAATGTGCTTACAAAAAGAAGAAGAGATACGACATAGAAACTATACAAGATATAAAGAGCAAATATATATGACATTGCTTTTTCTATAGTTGCAAATGGAAGCCATGTTAAAACTTTTTCAAGATATGTATAGATAACAGCATGGTTAAAAAACCAAATAACTACCCAAAAAGCGATGACTACAAGAGCGATACTTATGATAAAAAGAGGAAATCTTTTTTCTTTCGCATCTTTAACAATAACTGTGCTTAAAATGATAATAATAAAAGCAAGAGATACTAAAATAGCTTGTACGAATAATAAAGATGAGAGCATAAAAGCACCATTTGATTTAATAAGCGCAAATGGAACAAAATTTAACAAACTAGCAGTAAAAGAGGTTAGAGGATGCCAAAGTATGAGTCCTATGATAATCCACACTATCATAAGTGAGACACCGCTGATAAGAGCTAATTTTGAAATTTTCCATTGTATAATAGTCTTAAAACTTGACACAATCGCATAAATTAATTCGTTCATTTTTTCCTCTATAATTCATTTTATTTGTTGGGTATTATATCATTATTTGTGAAAATATGCTAAGATACAAAAATTTTATACAAAAAAGGAGTCAGTAATGCATCATGATAAAGAAGAGAAAATCCGAAAAGCTAAAGATATCATTTTAAAAAATACAGATATATCACAAGAACATAAAGAAAAAGCATTAAGTAAAGTAGAAGAGTGGTATTTACAAGATAAAGGCGAAGGTTTATTGGGAGCAGAACTTTTAAAAATCGCAAAAGAGTTTGATCCGATTTTGGAAGAATTGGGACTTATGTAATATAACATGTCCTGGTTTATACACCCGCTTTTGGAATTTGTTGATAGTATAGGGTATATAGGTCTTTATATATATATGTTTTTAGTAGGGACTTTTATACCTGTTCCAAGTGAACTTGTATTGATACCAAATGGATATCTTGCCTCTGTTGGTACAAAGAATTATTTGCTATTATCTATATGTGGAGCATTCGGTAGTTTAAGCGGTGCGTTATTTAACTATTATTTTGCTCTTTTTATCGCAAAGAAATTTTTACGAAAAAAAAGAATTCTTGGTAAAGTAACAAGATTTTTTAAACGACATGGCAAGATTTCAGTATTTTTAGCCCCATTGACCCCTGGTTTTGGACAGTATATATCTATACCAGCAGGATTATCGAGACTAAAATTAAGAGTATTCATCCCCTTTACGCTAACAGCAAATATAATATGGGTTAATCTCATGTTGCTTATTGGTTATTTGTTTGGCAATGAAAAATCATCCCATCAAAAAGTTATTTATGTGACAATGGGTTTATTGTGTTTGGTGATCGTCATTTCAACTTTATATGTTTTTTTTGATTTAAGAAAAAAAAGAAACACTTAGTCCATCCGTATCAAAAATATTGAATTAATATTATAGATATTTACTATCCATTTGCGAAAAATGTTATAATTTCATCATGTAAGTTGGCTAACAGATTTATGTTATCGTTAGTCTGTATAATAATAAAATTTTTGTATGAAAGGTATATTATGGCACTTGTTCAATCTTTTGGGGCAACAGAAGAAGTTACAGGATCGGCTCATCTTTTACAAATAAAAAATGAACCTAAGATTTTGGTGGATTGTGGAATGTTTCAAGGTCTCATTGGAGGCAGAAATTATGAACCTTTTGGTTTTGATCCTAAAGATATAGATATCTTGCTCATAACTCATGCCCATTTAGATCATGTTGGAAGAATTCCAAAACTTGTTAGCGAGGGGTTTAAAGGAAGAATTATCACTTTAAAGTCCACATTGGATTTAGCCGAGGTTGTACTTCTTGATAGTGCTCATTTGATGGAAGAAGAGTATAAGACTAAATATAAAAAAGCCCAAAGAAGGGGCGAAGAAAAAAAAGTAAATGAGCCACTTTATAAGGTTGAAGATGTTAAATCAATGTATGAACTGCAGACTGTTTATGCAGAGTATGATAAAGAGATAAAATTATCAAAAAATGTAAATGTTACATTTAGAAATGCAGGACACATTTTAGACTCAGCAATTCTTGAGATAACATACCTTGAAGACGGCACTCCTAAAAAGATAGTTTTTAGTGGGGATTTAGGCAATCATAATGATTTGGTTATGCCAAACCCAACTACACTGAAAGAGACAGATGCACTATATATAGAATCAACTTACGGGGATAGAAATCACAAAGGTATAAAAGACAGCGAGGAAGAATTTAAAAAAGTTATAACCTATACGCTTTTAAATCAGGGAAATGTCCTGATACCTTCATTTGCCATTGAAAGAACTCAAGAGATACTTTGTATATTGAAGCAAATGTATGACAAAAAAGAACTTCCAGAATGTAAAGTATATATAGACTCACCTATGGCAATAAGAGCAACCAAACTATATGATATTTATCACGAAGAGCTTAGTAAATGCTGTAATAATTTTTTAAAACGAGATGGTAGTATATTTGAATTTCCTTATGTTCATTTTACTTTAAAACCAGATGAATCTAAAAAGATAAATGAAGAAAAAAGCGGATGTATTATTATAGCAGGAAGTGGAATGTGCAGTGGAGGAAGAATACTTCACCATTTTAAACACAGGCTTTGGGATGAAAAAAACAGTGTTTTATTTGTAGGCTATCAAGCCAAAGGAACTCTTGGAAGAAAGATTGTTGAGGGTGACAGGCATATAAAAATTTATCACGAAGAGATAGCTTTAAAGGCAAAAGTTTACACGATAAACGGTTTTTCAGCTCATGCAGATCAAGATGATTTGATAAATTGGATGAAAGATTTTGACAAATTGGGAAAAGTTTATCTAATCCATGGTGAAAAAGATAAACAAGAGATTTTGAAAAAAGTTATGAAAGAAAAAATGGATAAAAAAGCCCATATAGTAAAATTTGCCGAAGAAATATGGGTATAGAAAAGGAGAATATATGTCAGAAGTAAAAATGCAAGATATAGATAATTTAAAAGGCTTGACAAGCGATGAGGCAAAAAAACAACTCCAAAAATATGGTTACAATGAAATAAAAGAGAAAGAAGAGACTTGGGTTCATCGTCTTTTTAAGAAGTTTTGGGGTCCAATTCCTTGGATGATTGAAGTTGCTGTTATTCTTTCTGCTGTTGCTAAAAGATGGGAAGATTTTTCAGTTATTTTGCTGATGCTTCTTATAAATGCTTTTGTTGATTTTTTTCAAGAGTCAAAAGCACTCAGTGCGATATCTGTTTTAAAGAAGAAATTAGCAAGAAAAGCTTTGGTTTTAAGAGATGGAAAGTGGCAGAGTATAGATGCCAAGGAGATAGTGCCTGAGGATATTATAAAAATCAAGATAGGTGATGTTGTGCCTGCTGATTGCAAGTTGCTTGGAGGTGGGGACTTCTTGCAAGTAGACCAGTCTGCACTAACTGGAGAATCACTGCCGGTCAATAAACAAGCCGGAGAAGATTTATATGCAAATGCCATCATAAAACAAGGAGAAATGATAGCCCGTGTTAGTGCAACTGCTTTAAACACATATTTTGGAAAAACAGTAGGGCTGATAGCAAAAGCTGAAAAAAATGAACAAGGTCACTTTCAAAAAATGGTTATTAAAGTCGGTGATTTTTTGATACTTGTTACTTTGGTATTGATTGCTGTTATTATATATCACGGAGTCAGCAGGCATGAGCCTATCCTAAATCTTTTGATATTTGCTTTGATTTTGACAATCGCTGCCATACCTGTTGCCATGCCGGCAGTTTTAACTGTAACTATGGCATTAGGAGCTAGAGTATTAGCGACAAAACAAGCGATAGTTACAAAACTCTCAGCCATCGAAGAAGCTGCAGGCATGGATATACTCTGTTCTGATAAAACAGGTACTTTAACACAAAACAAAATGAGTCTTGCTGATCCTTATCTTGCAAAAGGATATACTGCTGATGATCTTATGTTGTATGGAGCTTATGCAAGCAAGAAAGAAAATGCCGACCCTATAGAAAAGCCTATTTTTGATTATCTTGATGAGCATAAACTCAATGATAAATTTACCCAGATGAAAATGCAAAAATTTATCCCATTTGATCCTGTACATAAAAGAACCAAGGGTATTTTTGATAATGGTATAACTTATATCAAAGGAGCCCCACAAGTCATAATAGAAGATTGTGATACTCAAGAATTTGATAAAAAAGATGCATATATTCAAGTCGAATCTTTTGCCCAAAAAGGCTTTAGAGCACTTGGAGTAGGTTTTAAAAAAGAAGAAGATGAAAAGTTTCATTTTGTAGGATTAATTCCACTTTTTGATCCGCCAAGAGAGGATTCAAAAGAAGCTATTAAAGAAGCAAATCAAAAAAATGTTTCTGTAAAGATGGTAACCGGAGATAATATATCAGTTGCAAAATATATATCAAATCTGTTAAATATCGGAAGTGATATAGAAAATATAAAAGAGTTAAAAGGTGAGAGTCAAAAAGAGTATATTTATCTTTCAAAGATAATATCAAGCTCTATTTTGAAAACATTAGAAAAAGATATTTCTAAAGAAGAGTTAGATAAACAGGTTGAAAAAGTTGTAATACAAGTTCAAAAAGAGTTAAATAATCAGCCAGTACCGTCTGGAAGTGTAAAACAGCATGAGTCAGAAATAATTGAAATAATTGAGAGTGCAAACGGATTTGCTCAGG
The DNA here is from genome assembly GCA_026993075.1 of Campylobacteraceae bacterium. Lineage (GTDB taxonomy): Bacteria > Campylobacterota > Campylobacteria > Campylobacterales > JALSKU01 > JALSKU01. The sequence continues at coordinate 16,645 of JALWUQ010000066.1, read as the reverse complement.
TTTTTCCTGAAGATAAGTATTTTATAGTTGATAAACTCCAAAAAGCAAATCATATAGTAGGTATGACAGGAGATGGTGTCAATGATGCACCCGCACTTAAAAAAGCAGACTGTGGTATAGCTGTAAGTGGGGCGACTGATGCCGCTAGAGCAGCTGCGGATATAGTTTTGATGGCACCTGGTTTAACTGTTATAGTTGATGCGATTGAGCAGGCGCGTATTGTATTTGAAAGGATGAAGAGTTATGTTATTTATAGAATTACAGAAACTATAAGAATTATACTTTTTATTACTTTAGCAATTGTTATATTTAATTTTTATCCAATAACCGCTATTATGATTATATTATTGGCACTTTTAAATGATATACCTATTATGGCTATTGCTTATGATAACACAAGAGTTCGACCAAAACCAGTCAGGTGGAATATGAAAAGTGTGTTTGTTCTCTCAAGTTGGCTTGGTATTGCTGGCGTAATTAGTTCGTTTACACTTTTTTATATAGTTATGGTGTATGTAAAAGCACATCCTAACTCAATCTTTTTCCCGGCACTTCCTGCTGGAGTAAATATTTCAGATACAAAATCATATCTTGGTTTTGTACAGACAACATTTTTTATCAATTTGATTATAGCAGGGCACTATACAATATTTAATACAAGAATTGCAGATTGGTTTTTTAAGAGAGCATGGCCGTCTTGGCAGTTGCTTGGAGCATCATTTATAACTGCATTAGCAGGAACAATAGCTGGTATATATGGCTTTGATATTATGACTGCTGTTGGTTGGAAATGGGCTATATTTGTCTGGATATATGCTTTTGTTTGGTTTGTTTTTAATGATATTGTAAAAATGGGAATTATAAAGTATTATAAAAAAAGATTTGGCGAAGAAGCAATGTGATTGTATAAAATTTTGAACAAAAAGGTATTGAAAATGAAAAAGAAAGAATATAAGAAAGAATTGTATGATTTACAAATTGAGCTTGTTAAATTTCAAAAAGAGATTATCAAAAAGCATTTAAAAGTTTGCATAGTTTTTGAAGGTAGAGATACTGCCGGAAAAGATGGAACAATCAAAAGATTTATAGAACATTTGAGTCCGAGAGAAGCGAGAGTTGTTGCTCTTGGAAAGCCGAGTGATAAAGATAAAAGCTCATGGTATTTTCAAAGATATGTACCTCATCTTCCAAGCGGAGGAGAGATAGTCTTTTTTAACCGAAGTTGGTATAACCGAGCCGGGGTTGAAAAAGTAATGAATTTTTGTACTAAAAAAGAATATAAAAACTTTATGCAAGAAGTTGGCAGTTTTGAGCGACTTTTAGTGCATTCTGGTATATTGTTTATCAAGTATTATCTTGATATTAGTAAAAATGAGCAAAAAAAGAGGTTAAAGAGTAGAAAAAAAGATCCGCTAAAACAGTGGAAAATAAGTCCTATTGATATGCAGGCCCAAAGGTATTGGGACTCTTACTCAAAAGCAAGAAATGAAATGTTTGATAAAACAACATTTGATTTTGCTCCTTGGTTTGTAGTTCATAGTGATGAAAAAAAAGAAGCAAGGATAAATATAATCAAACATTTCCTTTCACTTATGAGTTACCCTGCCAAAAATAATGATTTATTGGTTTATAAAAATGATATAATATGCAAATTTGAACAAAAATGTTATACAAAAGGTTTGATTTATTCATAAATTAAGGTAGGCTTGACAATGAATATTAATGTGGATTTTATAAATTTTATAGTAACCGTGGTATTTAGTTTTTTAGTTGGACTTGAGATAAAAACTTATAGGATTCAATTTCATGACGATTCCAAAAGTTACTTTTTCGGGACAACTAGAACTTTTACATTTGTAGGAATATTAGGATTTATATTTTACAGGATTGATTTAAGTGTTTATCTTGTTGTTTTGGCAGGATTAACTTTATTGTATAGTCTTTTTTATTTTCAAAAGTTACAAGCCCATAGGCAAAGTATCCTTTTATATTTGGTAATGCTTATTGTATATAGTTTCGGACCTCTTAGCGTGAAATTTCCTATTTGGATGGATGCGTTAGTTTTTGTTATAGTGGTGTTTGTATTAAATGCAAAAGAAGAAATTCACAAATTCAGTATAGATTTTAATACTTATGAATTTGAAATACTTGGTAAAATGATACTTCTTTCAGCAGTAATATTGCCACTTTTGCCAAAAAATAATGTTATACCGTATATACCTTTATCTCCATTTAAGATATGGCTTGCAGTTGTTGTTATATCGGCTATTAGCTATGCTGGATATATAGTGCAAAAATATTTTTTCCCTACAAAAGGATTTTTTCTAACAGGTCTTATAGGAGGCACATACTCTTCAACGGCAACAACAGTAGTTCTTTCAAGAAAATCAAAAGAGTTAGGCAAAGATAATGTGATAGATGCAGCTATTATAGCCGCAACTTCGGTAATGTATATCAGGCTTATCATAGTTGCTATGATTTTTAATATGGCCATTGCAAAAGTTATAGCTTTACCGTTTATTGTGTTATCAGTTGTAGGTTTTGTTATCTCATTTTTTTATTTGAGAGTAGGGAAAAAAGATGTCGTGATGTCAAATATAGTTGATAAAAATCCATTGGAGCTTGGAACAGCATTTATATTTGCTTTTTTGTTTGTAATTATGATAATGCTAACCCACTTCATAACAATACATTACGGCTCATCCGGACTTAAGGTTTTTTCTTTTATCGTTGGTTTTACCGATATAGATCCTTTTATATTGTCATTACTAACAGGAAAATATGTGGTATCACAGGCTCAAATAGTAAATGCCATACTAATCGCAGCAGGAAGCAACAACCTTATAAAAGCTGTATATGCATTATACTTTGGCAAAATAAAAAATAGTTACAGATCAGCCTTTTGGATTAGTTTGCTCGGAGTATTATCTATAGGCTGGGCTTTTTTAAATATTGGAGGTTTATAAAAATGAAAAAAGACAATGATGTAAATACACAGTTACCTTGGGAGCACCCAAAACTCTCAACAGAAGATCCTAACTCACTAAAACTTATCGAAGAGATTGAAAAAAGTTCTACTTATAAATTGGCTGAGAATGATGAAGAATTTTTAGAATCTTACCAAGCACGGGGCATCAGGCTTGAACTTGATTATCTTAAAGCTGAGCTTAAAATGAGTGAATTTGGGATAGAGCATACGATAGTTGTATTTGGTAGTGCGAGAATAGTTGAACATAAGACGGCTATGAAAAGATTAAAAAATATACAAAAACAAGTTAGTGATGCACCTGAAGATAAGACCCTTTTGGAAGAGTTGTATGTAGCTGAGAGAATGGTTGAAAAAAGTATATATTATGAGGATGCGAGAAGATTTGGAAGGCTTGTTGGAAAAAGTGGTAAAAAACCGGAAGATTGCAGGGTAACACTGATGACAGGAGGAGGTCCAGGTATCATGGAAGCAGCTAATAGAGGGTGCTATGATGTAAAAGCTAAAACGATAGGGTTAAATATAAAGTTGCCTCATGAGCAATTCCCAAATCCTTACATAACACCTGATCTTTGTTTTCAATTCCACTATTTTGCCATTAGAAAAATGCACTTTTTAAACAGAGCAAAAGCGTTGGTTGTGTATCCCGGAGGCTTTGGTACATTTGATGAGCTTTTTGAAACACTTACACTAATCCAAACAAGAAAAACAAATAAAATTCCTGTTGTATTGGTAGGAAAAGGCTATTGGGAAAAAGCTATTGATTTTAATTTCTTGAAAGAAGAGGGAGTTATAGCACCAAATGATTTGCAAGTTTTTAAATTTGTTGATAATGCCCAAGAAGCCTGGGAGCACATAATATCTTGGCATAAAGAGCAAGGAACGCCGTTATTTGATGATTAATATTGTATTTTCTTTTATTTTAATCATTGCTATGGTTGTCTTGTATAAAAAAAATAGAGATTTAAAGAAAAAGATAGCCAAAAAAGATAGCCTTTTAATTCGTCAGGCAAAGCTTGCATCCATTGGTGAAATGTTAGAGCATATTGCTCACCAGTGGAAGCAGCCTTTGGCTCAGATAAATTCTATAAGTTTAAATATAGAAAGTAGCTTTGAAGATGGAGTATTGAATAAAAACTTATTAGAAAGCGAACTTAGTCAGATTGAAAATCAAACATTGTATATGTCTGAGACTATTGAAAGTTTTAAAAGTTATCTACATCCGGACAAAGAAAAAACATCATTCAATATGAAAGAGGTAATTGATGAGACTCTTTTGCTGATAAAGCCACTTTTAAAACATCAAAAAATAGAATGTTTTATAAATATAAAAAATGATAGAACAGTTAAAGGATACAAAAAAGAGTTTATTCAGACATTGTTAGTGCTATTAAACAATGCAAAAGACGCACTTTTAGAAAATAAAGTAAAAAATCCTCATATCAATATAAAAGTTGATGTGAAAAATAACAAAACCATAGTATTGATAAAAGATAATGGCAAAGGTATTGATGAACAAATAATAGATAAAATCTTTGATCCATATTTCACAACAAAAAAAGAAAGCCAGGGTACAGGACATGGACTCTCTATGGCTAAGATGATAGTAGAAGAGAGTTTTGGTGGAAAATTAAATGTGGCAAATGAAGAAGATGGTGCATGTTTTAGGATTGAGTTTTGAACAGTATGTCTATTCTTTATGCTGAAGATGAAGATCTTACGAGAGTTAATTATGCAAATTATTTTAGGAGATTTTTTAAAGAGGTATATGAAGCAAAAGATGGAGAGGAGGCTTATCAAATCTATTTGCAAAAGAGACCTGAAATTTTGATTTTGGATATAGATATGCCAAAACTTGATGGTTTGGAAGTTGCTTTAAAAATAAGACAAACAGATAAAACAAGTAGAATTATCATGCTGACAGCTATAATAGATACCCAAAAACTTATACTTGCAACTGAGCTTAATTTGACAAAATATTTATCTAAACCAATAAAAAGAGATGAATTGAAAAATGCACTAAATCTTTCTGTAAAACAATTTTATGATATAAACACAAAAATCCACAAAACTATCAAAATATCATATGATTTGATTTGGAACTGTGAAAGAGAAGATCTTTCTTTTAAAAATAAGATTATAAAGTTAACAAAATTTGAGAGAAGATTTTTTAGGATATTAACAAGCAAGAAGAATCATTTCTTTTCTCAAGAGGAGATTATTATATTTGTGTGGGGCGAAGATGCCCTGCTTGATTACAATCCTTCAAGATTGAAAAATCTTGTAAAAAGAATAAGAAAAAAATTACCTGTTGATTGTATAAAAAATCTATACTCTTTAGGATATAAAGTAGATCAGATATAAAGCATACTGATTATCAAAATAGCACCTATAAATGCGATAAATAGTGAGATAAGAAAATATATATTTTTTTCTCGATCTGCATTTTGAGCATTAAGATGCCTAATCCAGGATATATAATACAAGTATGAATAAGCAGATAAAAAAACTCCAAAGATTATGATGGCAATACCTAAATAATTATAAAAGTCGGTATGTATGATTTTTGGATGTAGTAAATGGCGTGCTTTTTGAGAATACATTTTAAAAATATAGAGAAAAAATTCTAATTTTTCAACTATAAAACCTAAAAAAATAAGAGAGATGGAAGTGTTTATAAGTCTTATAGCCACTCTTTGTACTGCCAATAAATCTTTTGGTTGAATAATTATTTTTTTCTTAGTATCTTTCACCTAATAATCTCCTTTTTACTAAAGCAAGCTTCAGCAAAAATTCTTCCAAGAGAAATGTTTGTGATTTTTATTTGTATTTTTGAAAAACATGAATATTTCATTTTATATAAAACTTTAGATGATAATCATGCCGACTATAATGAGTAGTCCAACAATAGCCAAGAACAATGAGAGCAAGAAAAAAATATTTTTATCAGTTTTTATCTTATTTTTTTGCAGACATTTAATCCAATTTGAATAATAAATATAAGTATAAATCGCTAACAAAACTCCGCAAACTACTATGGCAATACCTAAGTAATTGTAAAAGTTAACATGAGAAAGCTCAGGAAGTTTGGAGTGAGGCTTGTTTTTTAATTCAGCCTCTATAATATGCAAAAAAAGCTCAAATTTTTCAACGACAAAACCAAATATTATAAGAGATATGGAAGTTCCTATTAGTCCTGTGGCAGTTCTTTCAACTGCCATCAAATCTTTAGGATCAATTTTACCGTTATTTTTTTTATTCAAAATTATCCTTTATTTCTATATTTTAGATATATCCTTTATCTAAAATATATGTTACTATATGGTGCGCGTGATTTAGCGCTATTGCTATGCTGCCACCGTTTCTTACTGCTATATCTCCGCCGACAAACAAACCTTTGGTTGATGTTTCATAGTTTTCATCAAAAATCGGTTCATTGTTTTCATCTACTTCGATACCACATTTTTTCAAGAATTCTACAGGAGTTGTGCCGCCAATAGCATACACTACTCTATCATATACAGTGTAGTATCCGTCTGTAAAATTTACTTTTACCAACCCACTTTCATTTTCCAAAGACTTAATATCACAGCCAAGTCTTAGTCTTAATTTTTCTTGACCATTGTATTCATAAAGTGTTTTTAGATTTATATCATTTAGTCTGCTAAACTCAGTCCTTCTGTAATTCAAGGTTACATTATATTTCTCTGCCAAATCAACAGCATATTCAGCAGCCGAATTCCCACCCCCTACAACAAGTATTTTTTCTCCAAGGACACACTTGTCTAAGTTAAAATTTACTCTTTGGGATAAAGATGGAGGGATTTTATAATTTTTTGGCTTGTTTGGTTTTCCCATTCTTCCTATTGCTATGATGACATTTTTTCCAGTATATCCATTGTTTGCAGTTGTAACAAAAAATATACCATTAGATTTTTTGATACTCTCAACCTCACTGTTAAAAGTAGCATCAATTTTTTCATTATCTAATAAGAAGTCAAAATAATCAAGAGTGCTTTCTTTTGTTCCATCTTTAAATTCTATCGTTCCTGTAAGTTTTACAACTTGTCCTTTATAATTTTTATCAACTCGTTTATGATCTTTGTAAAACTTTCTAATTGTTTGAGAATGATTGTCGCCTTTTTCAATAATAAGTATATTTTTTAAACCCAGCGATACTGACTCGATAGCAGCACCTATGCCACCGGGACCGCCACCTATTATTATCAAATCATATAAGTGAGACATTTTAGACTCCTTGTCACTTAAAATTTATTGATTATACCTTAGTAAAATTAAATATATATAATAATAATTTGATACTTTTTAGCCACTTTTGTGATGTATAATACTGTATTAAATCTTAAAGGATTGTTTATGAGCGAACTTTTACGGACTTCATTATATGATGAGCATAAAAAGTTAAATGCAAGAAATGTCAGCTTCTGTGGTTGGGAGATGCCGGTTCAGTATGAAAGTATCATCAAAGAGCATGATGCTTGCAGAAACAATGCTGCTTTATTTGACATATCCCACATGGGTGAGTTTTTCTTCAGCGGTGATATAACAACAAGCGGAGTAAATGAAAGTGTTACACAAGATCTTATCAAGCTACCTGTGGGAAAATGTAAATACGGCTTTTTGCTAAATGAAAATGGTGGGATTATAGATGACCTTATCATTTACAAGTTGAGTGAAGACAGACTCATGTTTGTAGTAAATGCTGCAAGAAGAGAGATAGACTTTAAAACTATAAAAAGCAGACTAAAAAGTGGTGATTTTAAAGATAAATCTTTTGAAATTTCCAAGATTGATATACAAGGACCCAATTCAAAAAATATTTTACAAAAATTTATCAGCGATAACTTGGATGAATTTAAATATTTTGGTTTTAAAGAGAGCCTGTTTGATGGTTTTGACTGCATAGTGAGTCGTACCGGATATACGGGTGAACTTGGGTTTGAGCTTTATATGGCAAATGATAAAGCAAAGGCAGTTTGGAAAAAACTATTAGATGGCGGTGCCTTGCCTGCAGGACTAGGAGCAAGAGACCTTTTAAGACTTGAGATGGGTTACAGTCTTTACGGAAATGAGTTAAATGAACAAACAACTCCACTTGAAGCCAATCTTTCAATGTTTGTAAAATTTGATACAAATTTTGTGGGTAAAGATATACTTATAAAACAAAAAGAAGAGGGTGTAAAAAAGATAGTCTTACCCTTTAGAACAAATTCTAGAAGAGCACCAAAGCATGGAAATGATATAATCCAAAACGGAAAAGTCATAGGTGAAGTAACGAGTGGGGCTTATTCACCATCACTTGGATACGGGATAGGTTTAGGTTTTTTTGATACCAAAAAGTTTGACAAGAGCCAAAAGTTTGAAGTAAAAGATACAAGAGGAAGTATAGAAGTAGAACTTGACACACTTCCATTTTTAAAAAAATAAGGAGAAAATATGAGAAAATATACAAAAGATCATGAATGGGCTTTGGTTGAAGATGACATTGCTATGGTAGGTATATCCGAGCATGCAGTTGAAGAGCTTGGAGATATAACTTTCATAGAAGCCCCTGAAATAGGTGCAACACTTTCAAAAGGCGATAGTGCGGGATTTGTAGAGTCTGTAAAAGCCGCCAGTGATATATATGCGCCTCTAAGCGGTGAGGTAACAGAAGTAAATACCAGACTTGAAAATGAGCCTGAGACAGTAAATACAGAACCTTTGGGCGAAGGCTGGATATATAAAATGAAACTAAGCGATATAGGTGAACTTGATGATTTGATGAGCGAAGAGGATTATCAAAAGTTTTTATCAACTTTGTAGATATAACGAAAGGAAAATATATGCCTTACACCCCGCATACAAAAGAAGATATATCTTCAATGCTTGAGATTATCGGACTTGAAGATGAAGATGCTCTTTTTGACTCCATCCCAAAAGAGTTAAGAGTTAAAAGTTTTGCCTTACCTGAGGGACTTAGTGAATTTGAAGTTTTTGAAGCATTGAAAGATACAGGCAAGAAAAACAAAACCGATAAAACACTTTTTATAGGTGGCGGATACTATGATCATGTCGTACCCTCCGCTGTTGATGCACTTTCTATGCGTTCAGAGTTTTATACCGCTTATACACCATATCAAGCCGAAGCATCACAAGGAACACTTCAGGCACTTTATGAATATCAAAGTCTTATATGCAGACTTTTTGAAATGGATGTTACAAACGCTTCCATGTATGATGGAGGTACAGCTTTGGCTGAAGCGGCACTTATGGCCATAAGGATAAGAAAAAGAGATAAAGTGATAGTTGACAGCGGTGTCAATCCTGTATATAAAACTATCTTAAAAACATATTTGAAAATAAGAGGCTTTGAAGTAGAAGAGATAAATAGTGAGAGTTTCGAGACAGATAAGAATGAAGTTTTATCTAAGATTGATGAACAAACAGCCTGTTTTATTTTTCAAAATCCAAACTTTTTCGGATCTGTGCAAGATTTTAGTGATATTATAGAAAAACTTCATAGTGTAAAAGCATTGGCGGTCGGGTCATTTTATCCTGTATCTTTAGGACTTTTAAAAACTCCGGGTGCCATGGGGGTTGATATTGCCACAGCAGATGGTCAGAGCCTTGGTAACTATCTTGGATTTGGTGGACCGTCTTTTGGCATAATGGTTACAAAAAAAGAGTTTATTAGGCAAATTCCGGGACGAATAGTAGGTAAGACAGTTGATAAAGAAAACAAGGAAGCATTTGTTCTGACACTTCAAGCCAGAGAGCAGCATATAAGAAGACAAAAGGCCACTTCAAATATATGCAGTAATCAAAATCTTATGGCATTAAGAGCTACTATATTTTTAAGTTTGCTTGGAAAAGACGGTTTTAAAGAACTTTCAACACTAAATCATTTAAAAACAAATTATCTTAAAGATGAATTGTCAAAAATAGATAATATAACCATTAAAAACCTTACCCCGACATTTAATGAATTTGTTATAAAACTGCCGAAAAAAGCTTCAAAAGTTATAGAGCAAATGAGTAAATCAGATATATATGCAGGTATAGATGTTGGCAAAACAGATAAAAACTTAGATAAATTTTTACTTGTTGCGGTTACAGAAAAAAGAACAAAAAAACAAATGGATAGATTTGTAAAAGTTTTAAAGGAAGTGTTATGAGTGTATTTGATAACTCTAAAAAAGGAAGAAAAGGAGTTAAGCTTCCAAGGTTGGATGTGGATACAAAGATAGAATTCTCAAATAAACTTTTAAGAGAAAACAAAGCTGAACTCCCTGAACTAAGCGAGCTTGATGTTGTTCGACATTTTACAAGACTTTCAAGTAAAAACTTTTCCATAGATAAAAACTTTTATCCTTTGGGGTCATGTACTATGAAATACAACCCTAAAATAGAAGAAAAAGTAGCATCGCTTGAGAGCTTTAACACAGTTCATCCTCACTTGATACTAAATGATTTAAGTGAAGATATACAAGGTTCACTTGAAATAATTTCAAAAAGTGAAGAATTATTTTGCGAGATGACAGGGATGGATGCTTTTACCCTTACGCCTCAAGCCGGAGCTCACGGAGAGATGACAGGTATCATGCTTATCCACGCTTATCATCAAAACAAAGGTAATAAAAAAAGATATGTCATAGTCCCAGACTCATCTCATGGCACAAATCCTGCGACTGCATCTATGGTGGGATATGAAGTTATCACTATAAAAAGCGATAAGAGCGGAGATATGAACATAAATGAATTTAAAGAAAAGATGAGTGATGAGGTAGCTGCTGTTATGCTGACTGTACCAAATACTTTGGGTATCTTTAATCCTAATATTAAAGAGATATGTGATATTGCCCACTCGTATGATGCCTTGATGTACTATGATGGAGCTAACTTAAATGCAATACTTGGAGTAGTAAGACCAGGAGATATAGGTTTTGATGTAACTCATCTAAATCTTCATAAAACATTTGCTACACCTCATGGTGGCGGGGGTCCTGGAAGTGGTCCTGTGGGAGTGAAAGAATTTTTAAAACCATTTTTACCAAATCTTCAAGTAGAAAAAAAAGATGGTAAGTATGGATTTAAAAAAGTCAGTGAACAGTCTATCGGCAGAATTTCACCATTTTTTGGAAATTACATGGTAACTCTTAGAGCTTTGGTTTATATCTTGATTCTTGGAAAAGAGGGACTTATGAATGTCAGCAAAAAAGCTGTACTAAATGCCAACTACATAAGAGTAAAATTAAAAGAGTATTATGATATGCCTTATGATATGCCTTGTATGCATGAGTGTGTTTTAAGTGCCGCAAGTCTTTTAAAAGAGCATAAAGTAAGGGCTTTGGATATAGCTAAGTATTTGTTGGATTTTGGATTACATGCACCTACTATTTATTTTCCACTTATAGTCAAAGAGGCTATTATGATAGAGCCTACTGAGACTGAAAATAAAGAAGATATTGATTATTTTTGTAAAAAAATGGTGGATGCAGTAACTTTGGCAAAGCAAAATCCGAAGGTTTTTCATGATTTGCCAAAAACTCTACCGGTTTCAAGACCAGATGAAACAAAAGCAGCAAGGGAACTTGACATTTGCCAATGTTAAAAAGATGGAAGCTTATCATAGACAATAAGCACTTAAGTGCCAGAGAGAATATGCAAAAAGATAGGGAATTGTTTGAATCATTTGAAGATGGCGACACTCCTGTTTTTAGAATATATAATTGGCAAAAGTGCTTTACTTATGGAGTTTCTCAGGATATAAAAAGAATTGACTTAAGTTATGGAGAAGATAGTGCTAAAAGGATTACAGGAGGTGGCATTCTTTTACACGGTCATGATATTTCATATTCTATCATAATAGATACTAAAAGTCTAAGGGGAATGAATGTAAAAAAAAGCTATGAGTACTTTTGCGAATTTATCTTGGAGTTTTACCGTTCTTTGGGTCTGAAACCTGTTTTTGCCAAAGATATAGAAGGTATTAAGCTGTCAAAAAATATATTTTGTCAAGTAGGATTTGAGCCGTATGATATCATTATAAATGGTAAAAAAATAGGCGGAAATGCACAAAAAAGAGGCAAAAATAAACTTCTACAACACGGCTCTATCCCTGTAAATCATATATCACATCCTTTTGGCGGATACTCTTTAGAAGATATTGGAGTGCATTTAAGCGAAGATAAAGTTATAAAAGAATTAAAAAGAAGTCTTGAAAAGACTTTTCATTTAAGCTTCTCTCTTATAAAATAACCACAAATGAAACAAGAAATCTTAAGAATTAAAAGGGTAGAATTAATTAAAAAATGGATATATTAAATGAATAATTATTTTTCGATTAAAAAAATTCAAGTATTTGTAAAGTTATTTATAGCATTGGGGTTATTTATATATGTTAAGGATTTTAGCAAGATAAATTCTTTCACGACACTTACTGTAGCTATTTTAGAATTAATTATAATTCTTGAGTTGGTTCGTATGTTGGTAGAATTTGTATTAAGTGACAACAATCAGATAAAATTACGCTTTATGATTGATTCGACTATCATATTTTTTATTCGTGATATTATGTTGGTTGCAAATCATAGCTTCAAAATTCAAAAAATTGCATCTATGTTGGGTATTGTTTTGGCACTATTTATTTTTAGAATTATTTCAATGAAGTATAGTCCTAAAGATATCGAAAAATAGTTAGTTATTAAATTTTTAAATGATTAAAACTAAAATTGCAATACTTGGGGCCGGAGCAAGCGGACTTTTTCTTGCCAAACATTTAAAAAAAGATTTTTTACTTGTTGACTCGCATGAAATACCTCGAAAGATAAAAATAAGCGGTGGAGGTAAATGCAACTTTACAAATGAATTTGTAAGTAAAGAAAATTATCTTGGTGATAAAAATCTTATAGAAAAAGTTTTAAAGCATTACTCAAATAAAGATGTTTTAAGTTTTTTTAACGATATCAAATATAAAAAGTTAAAAAACAATCAATACTTTGCTTCAAATTCAAGTGAAATAATAAAAAAATTAAATCAAAAAAAATTGATTGCAAATATCATAAATGTTCAAAAAAAAGATAATTTTATCATTCATACTTCAAGAGGTGATATACAAGCACAAAAAGTCATAGTCGCAACAGGTGGTGTTAGCTATAAAAAAACAGGTGCAACGGATATAGGATATAACATAGCTAAAAGTTTTGGTCACAGTATCGAAAACTTGTCGCCTTCTTTGGTAGGTTTGACTTTGCAAAAAGATCAATTTTGGATGAAAAATTTAAGTGGAGTAAGTACGAAGGCAGTTTTTAGAGTTGGAGATAAAACTTTTAAAGATTATATACTTTTTTCTCACAAAGGCATAACAGGACCTGCTGTTTTAAATACCTCTTTGTATTGGAAAAAAGGAAGTATTGTGATCGATTTCTTGCCAGATTTTATAATACCAAAATCAAATAAAACCATATCAAATCTTTTGCCTTTGCCAAAAAGATTTATGACAGAATTTTTAAAAGCACACAATTTTCCTGATTTAAATATCTTAAAATCAAAAAAAATATTACAATTATTGAGAAATTATGAATTTTCTCCTGCTGGAACTTTTGGGTTTGAAAAAGCGGAAGTTACAAGAGGTGGAGTTAAAACAAGTGAATTAAATGGATTTGAAAGTAAGATTGTCTCAGGACTCTATTTCATAGGTGAAGTGCTAAATGTTACAGGGGAGCTTGGCGGATATAACTTCCAATGGTGCTTTAGCAGTGCAAAATATGTAGCTGATGATTTGTTAACAAACTAACAGATATAAAAAAATCAAATAGTTACAATACAGTAAATGAAAATTGTAATATAATTACATAAAAGAAAGTAACTTGATAAATAAGTTGTCAATTGCACATGACTGTAATTTTATTTTAAAAAGAGGTGACAAAGATGAAGAAAACATACATAACAGTAGATGCCAATGAGGCGGTGGCAAGAGTTGCTCACAAAATCAATGAAGTTATAGCAATATATCCTATAACTCCTGCATCTCCAATGGGCGAGTTTAGTGATGTTTATAGTTCAAAAGGTGAGAAAAATATCTTTGGACAGGTGCCTGAGGTTTATGAAATGCAAAGTGAAGGCGGTGCTAGTGGGGCTGTTCACGGTTCACTTCAAGCTGGAGCGATAACTACTACTTTTACTGCATCTCAAGGTTTACTTTTGATGATTCCCAATATGTATAAAATTGCCGGAGAGTTAACTTCAACAGTCTTTCATGTGGCTTCAAGAAGTATTGCAAATCAAGCTTTATCTATCTTTGGAGACCATCAAGATGTCATGGGAGTAAGGCAAACGGGTTTTGCACTTTTGGCATCAAATTGTGGTCAAGAAGCACATGACTTTGCTCTCATTGCTCAAGCTGCAACACTTGAAGCGAGAGTTCCTTTTTTACACTTTTTTGACGGCTTTAGAACTTCACATGAAGTAAGCAAGATAGAAGTACTAAGTGAAAATATACTTAAAAAGATGATAAATACAGATCTTGTAAATGCCCATAGAAAAAGAGCCTTAACTCCTGATAATCCATTTATAAGAGGAACGAGCCAAAATCCAGATGTTTACTTTCAAACCAGAGAATCTGTAAATAAATACTATCTCGAAGTGCCGAAAATTTTGCAAAAGCAGATGGACAAGTTCGCCTCTCTTACAGGAAGAGCGTATCATTTGTTTGATTATGTGGGTGCTATTGATGCCACAAAAGTCATCATGCTTATGGGTTCAGGTGCCCAGGCAGCTGATGAAACAGCAGAGTATTTGGCAAAACAAGGAGAAAAGGTAGGTGTGATCAAAGTTAGACTCTCACTTCCTTTTGCAATAGATGCGTTTATAGCGGCTCTACCAAAAACAGTAAAAGCCATAGCGGTTCTTGATAGAACAAAAGAATCAGGAAGCTTGGGAGAACCTCTTTATAATGATGTAGTAACCGCTCTTTTTGAAAACAGAGATAATCTTCCTTTTGATATGCCAAAAGTGGCAGGAGGAAGATTTGGTCTATCTTCAAAAGAATTTACTCCCGGCATGATAAAAGGCATATATGATGAGCTTGAAAAACAATCACCTAAAAAGCACTTTACAGTTGGTATCAATGATGATGTTACACACACTTCCATAGAATATGATGAGAATTTCTTTTTAAAAAATGACGATATGTATGAAGCCATGTTTTACGGTTTAGGATCAGATGGAACTGTTGGTGCAAATAAAAATACTATTAAAATCATAGGAACCCAAACAGATAATTATGCACAAGGGTATTTTGTATATGATTCTAAAAAATCAGGTTCTATGACAGTTTCACATGTAAGAATTTCTCCAAAAGAGATAAAATCAACCTATGCCATAAAAAAAGCAAATTTTTTAGCAGTTCATCAAGCAGTATTTTTAGAAAAATTTGACATACTAGAACATTTAAGAAAAGATGGGACTTTTTTACTAAATACTCCATATCCAAAAGAGGAAGTCTGGCAAAAACTTCCTAAAAAAGTTCAAGAACATATAAAAGAAAACAATATCACATTTTACGCTATTGATGCTTATAGGGTTGCTGAAAAAACTAAGATGGGTAGAAAGATAAATACCATAATGCAAACATGCTTTTTTGCAATAAGTAAGATTTTACCGGTCGATGAAGCTATAAAAAATATAAAAGAATCAATTAAAAAAACTTATGGTAAAAAAAGTGATTTGATAGTTTCTATGAATTATGAAGCTGTGGATAATGCTTTAAAAAATCTCTATAAAGTTGATGTTGATTCACAAAAAATAGACAGTAATATCACCATAAAACCTATATTAAAAGGTAATATGTCTCACTTTGTAGATGAAGTAACAAAAAAACTAAGTGCATACCAAGGCGATAGTGTTCCTGTGTCAAAACTTCCAGCTGATGGTACTTGGCCTAGCGGAACAACACAATATGAAAAAAGAAATGTAGGCTTGGAAGTTCCGGTTTGGGATCCAGATACCTGTATTCAGTGTAATGAATGTGTTACAGTTTGTCCTCATGCTGTTATAAGAGCAAATGTATTTGACAAGTCTTTACTAAAGGGTGCTCCTGAAGGATTTTTGCATGCAAAGGCTAAAGGTAAAGAATTTGGTGAAAATGATGTGTATAATATTTCTGTATCGGTTGAAGATTGTACTGGTTGTTCTTTATGTGTTGAAGTTTGCCCGGCAAAAAACAAATCGCAAACAAATCTAAAAGCTATCAATATGAACCCGCAACTGCCACTAAGAGACAGTGGTGCAAAAATCTGGGATTTCTTCACATCTTTGCCTACTGTTAACAGAGATGTAGTAAAACATGAAAGTGCAAAAGAAGCACAATTTTTAGAACCTTTGTTTGAATTTAGCGGCGCATGTCCTGGATGTGGCGAAACTCCATATATAAAACTTGCGACCCAGCTTTTTGGCGATAGAATGATAGTTGCAAATGCAACAGGATGTAGTTCTATATATGGTGGCAATCTACCGACAACTCCTTGGAAGAAAAATAAAGATGGCAAAGGTCCCGCTTGGTCGAATTCACTTTTTGAAGATAATGGCGAGTTTGGTTTGGGCTTTAGGCTCGCTATTGATAATCATAGAGATAGGGCTTTAACTTTATTAAATGAA
>JALWUQ010000065.1 GCA_026993075.1 Campylobacteraceae bacterium | reverse complement strand
TGTATTATTATACATAAAATTTTATGTATAATAATACATATTTATAAAAACAGTTGTTCGCAAAATTTATTAAGCTAAGAGTAAATAGTTTTAAACTTAAATATTTTTACGGCAATGACATCTTATGTATTTATATACTATCTCTATTGCCTAATTTACAGCAATAATACCATCTATTTTATATTTATTTTTGATACAAATATACTTATATATTAATCAATATATTTTCTTATATGAACAATCGTTCTTATATATTTTTGCTATACAGAACAATCGTTCATATAAAATTACTTGACAAATGAACAGTTGTTCTGTATAATAACAAATACCATAATTTAGGAGTTTAAATGGAAAAAAGTACTAAAGATAAGATTTTGGATGTTGCATTGGAGTTGTTTTCACAAAAAGGTTACAAAGGAACTTCTATACGCATGATTTCGGGAAAAGTGGGTATAAGAGAAAGTGCAATATATAATCATTTTAAAAATAAAGAAGATATTTTAGACACTATCGTTTCTTCACTCGCCTCCTCTTCTTTATCATTACTTATTTCACAAAAACCTATCAATGAATTTGCATTAAAGGGCAAAAGTTTTCTAAGGGAATTTGCTGCTTCTTTTAAACTATTATCTTATGATAACAAAAGTGAGAAATTTTTTAGGTTTATGATGATTGAACTTATGCAAAGCAAAAAGATAAGAGAAATTTTTTTCAATGACTTTCACAAAAGTCATCTTAAAATTCTTTCTCAAGCCTTTTTTATTATGATGCAAGAAGGCATGATACATTCAAGCGATCCTATGCTAATGGCTCAAGAATTTTTATCCCCCCTATTCTTTTACAGAATGCAAGCAACTATTCTTAGAATTGATAAAGAAAACTCATCACAAGTTGCTACTCTTTTTGAAAAGCATATAGACTTTTTTTGGGAAATGATTTCTACTGGATAAGACTACTGTAAAAAATCAAAACGGCCAAATACTTTCGATTAGCTTGGTACCCCATCCTTTTTTATTGTTTATATCCATCGGCCCCTCTGTTTTATACAGTATTTTTGCATCTGCTATATATTTGGAATTTATGGTATTTGTCTGATCTATATCGTAAGGTCTTATGACTCCGCTTATCTCAATGATTTGCTTTTCACCATTTATAAGCATTTCTCTACTTCCTGATATAAAATAATTACCATTATTTAGTATTTTTATGACTCTAGCTGAGATGGTAGTTGTAAACTGTTCGTTTCTTGTATTATCTCCTTTACTTGAAAAACTATTTTGTGAGCCTGTTTGAAAACCTAAATTTGTTATACCGTTTATTTTATTTACTGCACCATTTACTGCAGCATTTGTGCCAGCATTCGTGAAAATACCTCCACCAAGCTTATCTGAATTATTTTTTGATAAACTTTTTTGAGAACTTGAACTTTGAGCTACTGTTTCATCTATAACAACAGTAACCAAGTCATTTACATTCATAGCTTTCCTATCTGAAAACAGAGGGTTGTCGCCTCTTCCAAAAAGACTTCCTTCGTTTGGGAATGCTGCTTCTTTTTCTTTTGATGGCAACTGTTCCACATAAGCAGGAGGTTTCATAGCTATAGTAGGGTCAACACTTTTTGCAGTGCAGCCGCTAAAAACCAATGAGGCAACAATAGACATAAATAACATAACTCCAAATTTCATAATTACTCCGATATTCTACTATAATACAAAAATATAAAGCAAAAAAAGTTCCATGTTAAGGAGTTGTCAATATGAGTCAAGTGAACTACCCAATAGATATTGTTATGTCGCGAGATATTATATCTGACCTTATAGTGCATAAGCTCAGAAGCTAATATATCTTTTTATTTTTTAGGTTATTCCATTTGTCAAAAAGTTTCGCATTTTTTTTATGGTCTATTTGATGTAAGATAGCATATCTATTTTTCTTTTTAATCATTTTGTAAAAAATCTTATCATCAAATCCGCCATGGGATGCATCATCTTCAGTTGCACCATAATATACAATAGGAATCCTCGCCCAAAATATCGCACCTATACACATAGGACAAGGAAAGCAGGTTGTATAAAGAGTACAATCTTTAAGATCAAATCTTTTTAAAATTTTTGAAGCTTTCCTTATGGCATTTACTTCTGCATGTGCTGTTGGGTCATTATTCAACAGCACTTCATTTCGTCCTGTTGCTATAATTTTTTCATTTCTTACAATAACTGCTCCAAAAGGACCACCATCCATATTGCTTAAACTCTTCACTGCTTCATTATAAGCTATTTTCATCCATTTATTCATAATTTTCTCACTTTTAGCTAACTATTTTATATGTCTGTTTTGCGATTTCAAGTTCTTCATCAGTAGGGACAACCAAAATTTTTATTTTAGAATCATTCGCACTGATAAAAATAGAATTTTTTGTATTTTCTTTCAAGTCTATCTTTGCTCCAATACTCTCATCTAAATCTTTACAAACTTTCTCTCTTACAAGAACAGAATGTTCGCCAATACCGCCCGTAAAAACAATAGCATCCACTTTTCCTATGCTAGCGGTATAAGCACCTATATATTTTTTTATTCTATAGCAAAATATTTCAAGTGCAAGATTTGCATAAAAATCTTTTTTGGCAACCTTTTGTTCTATTTCCCGCATATCGTTTAAGCCACATATCCCTTTTAAACCACTTTTTTTATTTAGTATGTCATCCATTTCATCTATATTCAAATTCAAACATTTAGATAAATACAATATAATAGCAGGATCAATATCTCCGCTTCTTGTACCCATAACAAGACCTTCCAAGGGAGTAAGCCCCATAGATGTATCGATACTTTTCCCACTCTTTATCGCTGTAACACTTGCGCCATTTCCCAGGTGTAAAGTTATCAGGTTTACTTTTTTCTTATCTATGCCTAAATATTTTGCAGCTTTTTTGGCAACATAATGATGAGATGTTCCATGGAATCCATATCTTCTTATTTGTTGATCTTCGTAAAATTTATAAGGCAAAGCATATATGTATGCACTTTTAGGCAAACTTTGATGAAATGCCGTATCAAAAACAGCTACTTGTTTTATATTTTTATATTTTTTAGCTATAATTTCAATGCCTATAAGATTTACAGGATTATGAAGTGGCGCAAGCGACGATACCTCTTTTATTTTACCTATAACATCTTTATTTATCAGTGTAGGCTCACTAAAATACTCTCCACCGTGAACCACTCTATGCCCCACTCCAATAAGCTCGTCAAAATCTTTCAATACACCAAGCTCTGAGAGTAACTCTTGTAATATTCTTATGCCCTCAGCATGATCTTTTATAGTAAGTACTTTTTCTATATCTTTACCGTTGTATTTTAGTGCGATATGTCCCTGCTCTTGTGCAATCTGTTCAATAAGTCCTATACATACAACATCCCAGCTTTTAACTTGAAATAGTTGAAATTTTATAGAAGAACTGCCTGCGTTTAAAACTAAAATTTTCATAAGATATCCTTATTCATCTACTTGTGCCTGTATGGCCGTTATAGCTACTGTATTTACTATATCTTCTACCAGACAACCTCTGCTTAAATCATTAACAGGCTTTTTTAAACCTTGAAGAACAGGACCTACGGCAATAGTATTTGAACTTCTCTGTACTGCTTTATAAGTATTATTTCCTGTATTTAAATCCGGAAATATAAACACAGTTGCCCTTCCTGCTACTTTTGAGTTTGGAAGCTTTTTCTTCGCAACTTCTTTATCAATAGCCGCATCATACTGAATTGGTCCTTCAACCAATAAATTCGGTCTCAATTTTTTTACTATTTTTGTAGCTTCACTTACTTTCTCAACATCTTTTCCGGTACCTGAGTTACCGGTAGAATAAGAAAGCATAGCAACTATAGGCTCAATACCAAAAAGCCTAGCTGTATCGGCAGAAGACACAGCAATTTGTGCTAATTGCTCGGCATTAGGATCACGGTTAACAGCACAATCACCATAAACTAAAACTTTAGTTTCTAGACACATAAAAAAAACACTTGAAACTATAGAAATATTTGGTTTTGTTTTTACTACTTGGAGTGCAGGTCTTACTGTATCGGCAGTTGTATTATTTGCACCAGAGACCAAGCCATCAGCATCACCCATATATATCATCATAGTAGCAAAATAATTTTTATTATTCATTATATCAAGAGCACCTTCTTGTGTCATACCTTTTTTCTGTCTTAATTCATAAAATTTTTTAGCATATTTTGCTTTTAACTTACTTGATGATTGATCAACTATTTTAATATTTTTATTGAGCTCAATTCCTAAAGAAGAACATTTAGAAGTTATCTCTTCAGGTTTTCCAAGAAGTATTATGTTTACCACTCCTCTTCTTAAAAGAATATCAGATGCTCTTAAAATCCTTTCATCTTCACTTTCTGGTAATACTATAGTTTTAATATCTGCTCTTGCTTTTTCAAACATTTTATATTCAAACATTGCAGGAGTCATTACAGAAGAAGAAGATATAGTTTCTATTTTATCTTCAAGATTTTTTAAATTTATATAAGTAGAAAAAAGACCTTCAATAATTGCAATTTTATTTAAACTACCGGGCATAATTTTAGCTTCTGTTTTATTGACCTTCATCGCTGTTTTAAAAGTATCTTCTTTTGAACTTATTATTGGTATTGTAAACTCTCCTACACCGCCTATAAGTTTCATAAATATATCATTTGGAATATATCCTCCAGTAAGCACAATGCCGGAAATCGAAGGAAAGTCTTTAGAATAATTTGCTGCTATTGAGCCTAATATCATATCAAGCCTATCACCTGGAACTATGATAAGGTCGCCATCTTCAAGTCTCATTAAAAAATGATCCAGATTCATAGCGGCAATTTTACTTTGTCTGACTAACCTTTTTAAGTCATTGCCACCTCCAAAAATACATTTTGCATTCAAATATTCATTCACTTCACCTATTGTTGGATATGATAATTCTTGGACTTCCGGAAAAAGATATATCGGAGCTTCATCACTACTTAAAAATCTTACTTTATTTGTCAAATCTATAAGTGCTTGCTGGTCTAGTCTGTTGATAAATGTTGCAAAATGAGGACATCCCTCTTCTTTTATAGTATCGCCTTCAATCTTTGCTTCTTCCCAAATTTCTTTAGAGATTTTATCTTTTCCATTTAAAACACCTACAACCGGACTCCCAATATTTTTTGCAATCTCAAGATTTATGTCAAAATCAACAGATGAAGTAAAAAGTGATTTGCTTATCCCTTCGCATAAAACAAAATCATATTTTTTCTCAAGTGCTGCAAATTTTTCTATTATCTTTTCAAAAAGAAGATTAAGCTTATTATCCGCTATAAGACCGGCAGCCTCAACCAAAGTAAATGCATAACTCTGCGCATAGTCAATCTTCAAATTATAATGTTCTATCATAAATCTGATATCATCATTTTTTTCAGGAGAATCTTCCAAAATAATAGGTCTAAAAAAGGCAACTTTTTCTATCTTCTTTTTTAATACACCCATAAGCCCCATAGATACCACCAAGCCACCGGCATTGGGCTCCAAAGAAGCCACAAATAAACTTTCAATTTTCATGTTGATATCCTCTTAGAGTATAAAATTTTTATTATAATTATAACAGTATATACCAAAAATTACATAAATGTTGGTGCATCATTTGAAAATAGTATTAAATCACCATCATTTGTCTCTTTTGCAAGAATATTTTGCAACTCTTTTTTATCTGCAAGAATTAACTTCTTACATTTTTTTAAATTATCAAGTAAAGTCATACTATTTGTTTTTCCTGTTATAATAGCAAGATCAAAAACTTCATCTATTTTCTTAGATAAGGCGATATTTGCATCTTTTGTACTCTCCATAATACCCGGGGTTACGATAACTTTTCTGCCTTTGTAAAAAGATACCAATTCATACGAAGAAACCATACCCTCCAAATTGCCATTATAACTGTCATCTATGATAAGTTTTCCACCGGCTTGTATTTTTTGAAGTCTGTGTTGTACTTGTTTGAGGTGCAAAACTCTTTTTTTTATGCTATCCATAGTCATTCCAAGCTTTAGTGCCATCAATACAGCAGCAGTTATATTTACAGCGTTAAATTCACCTAAAATATTTTCTGCATAAAAATTTTCCAGTTTATTATCAATTTCAATATCAAATTTTAACCCATCAAGACTTGAGAAACTATTTTTAATATTTTCTCCAAAAACTATGATATTTTCTTCTGGCTTTACCGCTGCACTTTCATGAACATAAGCAATTTTCAAATTTTTGCTTTGTAAAATCTCCATTTTGGTATCTCTGATATTTTGTAAAGTTTTAAAGTATTCTATATGAGCAGGCCCAATTTTACCGACTATTGCATAATCATTTTGAATAACATCAACAATCTTTCTGATATCTCCTTTTTGTCTTGCTCCTGCTTCTACTATATAAATTTCAGTATCTTTTGGTAATGATGTATTGATATCTTTTATGATCCCAGCTTCAGTATTTACGCTTTTTGGAGTTATATATACATTAAAGTTGTCATCCAATATTTGATATAAAAAATTTTTCATACTGGTTTTGCCATAACTTGCTGTTATGGCAATAATTTTTAAATTATTCATATTTTTTAATTTTTTCTTGGCTTCTTTTTTAAACCCTTCAAATAAAATCTTCTCAAAAATATTGCTCACGATTACAGCAACGATAAGAGGTAGTATAACACCGAGAATATAGCATCTTCCACTAACAAGGCAAAGAATATCTTGAAAAACAACAGCTAATATCAAAAAAAGAAAAAATCTTTTAACTCTGCTTGTAAAAACAAGCTTTTTGTCAAGCCCTCTTTGCCATATATAATAAGCAGGCAGCAAAGCAAAATAAAAATATATCCAAAAGTATTTACCGGTTAGATAGTATGCCATAACAGGTACAATAAATAAAAGTATATGCCACAGATATTTTTTGTGCCTAAATATAACCCTGTCAATTTTATAATTATACCACTGTAAATTAACAATAAGATACCATCCGAGTGTTACAGTAAAAATAATATGCGAAATTGTCTTAAAAATTATCATATACATGTTTTATTTGCCTTAATCTGTTCTGCTATAAATAAGCTATTTTTCATAAAAAAAAAGTGATCACCCTCAAGCTCATAAAATTTACTGCTTTTTATAAAATTTGATATTTTTCTGCCAGAGCTTAAAGGTGTAGCTTTGTCATCTTTTCCCCAAAATATAAGTGCATTATTTGAAAAATTATTAAAATTATTAAAAAAATCCTCATTTACAACATTTTTTAAAGTCTCATACATGTTTTTATCCATATTTTTAACATCTTTCGTGGCAAATATTTTATAAAAATGCTCAAAGCCTAATTTTTTTAAAAGTTTAAATATATATATTTTTACTTTTATATGTATAGGCTTTGGAGTAAGAATACCGGCACTACTTAACAGCACTAAAAGTTTTGGATTTAACAAAGTAGAAATCTTCCCACCAAAAGAGTGTCCAATGATGATATTTTTATCAAATTTTACATGTTTTAAAAATTGTTCGATTATGTTGCAATAATCCATACTACACAAACTCATGCTGTTAGAGCTATTGCCAAAACCCGGTAAATCTATATAGATATGTCTAAAATCTTGCAAGGTTTTACCAAAAGCTTGCTTCATTATTTCTTTATTACTCCCCCAGCCATGTAAAAATACAATATCACATTTTTTATTTTTATTTAATATTTCATAAGATATATCAAATATCCTTTCTTTATATAAAATACCTTTCAAGGCCATTATTTAGTGCTTTTTTTTGTTTTGTTGTAAATTTTTTCAAGCAGTAAAACAGAGTCTTTTAGTTTTTCATACTCATCTATATGCAAAAGAACTGCTTCAAATTTATTATTTTTTACTATCACTATTCTATCTTTTTCTTTATTTACTACACTTTTTAAGATTGAACTGAAATTTCTTACAACTTCAGTCGCTGTATAGATATCTTCCTTGCGGTATGCTGCAGACATTTAAAAACCTTTACATATAATTTTACATATAATTTTATGTAAAATTATATCATATTATTTGCATTTTACTGCATTTATAGAGTTTATATACCTATAATCAATATTAATTTTCCTTTTTTTTGGAAGATTTGATGAAATTTTATCAAGAATAAGATTAAAATCATCAAAAAGATAATTGGCTAAACTGCCAGGAACGGGATTTATCTCATTCAAGTAAACTTTTTCATTAAGCATAAAAAAATCACACCTTATAATAGCTCCTTCAAACAGCGGCTCATAAATACTCTCAAATGCACTATAAATCTGGGAAATAATTTTTGATGGCAATTCTGCTTTATTTGCCCCTGTGCTTCTTGAAAAATCAAGATATTTTTTATCAAAATCCAAAATACTCTCTTTTTTTGGTTCTTCGATAATAGAATATAAAAATCCGTCTTTACCTTTTATACCTGCTAAATTATACTCTTTAATGTTATCATAAAATTGCTCAACCAATACATCATTATCATACTCAAAGGCTACATCCAAAGCATATTCAAATTCATCTTTATTGTTTGCAACACTTAAGCCTATAGAACTGCCTAATCTTAACGGTTTTATAACAACAGGGTATTTAGGTTTTGGCTTTTGTTTGTCAAATTTATTGATAACTTGATATGACAAAGTCGGAACATTCTTACTGCTTGCATAGAGTTTTGTAAATTCTTTATTGAAACTTACAACACTGGCCTCTACTCTCGGTCCTATGTAATTGATATCAAAAAATTCAAACAAAGACGACAACAACCCATCTTCACCATCTTTTCCATGTATTAAATTAATAGCTAAATCAAATTCTATTTTTTTATCTTTTAAAAGTGCTTTTTTATAAAATCCACTATATTTCAGATAGATTTGTTCACTTTTTTTATACTCACCGGAACTAAAGTATTTAGCTTTCATATTCTCTTTGGAAATAAGATAAAAATCCCTCTTCTTGTCACAAAAAATAAATATTTTATCTTTTTTTATAACATCTTTAAGAGTTATGGCACTGATAATGCTTATTTCATGTTCATAACTAATACCACCAAAAACAATAGCATAATTTTTCATATTTTTAAATCCTTGATTAACTTAGTTTTTTAAGTGCTTCTTTTACAAGAGATGAAGTATCTTTTGACTTGCATTCAAGCAATATTTTGTTTAATTTCTCTTTTTTAAAGCCCAGACTTTCAAGGGCTTGAAGGGCTTCATTAAAATTTTTATTCTCATTTGTGATAATTGTATCAACTGAAAAATCACTTAACTCTACCAATATCCTTTTTGCACTTTTTGGACCAATGCCCGGAACCATTTTTATACTGCCTATGTCATTTCCCGCTATTGCCTTTGCAAAAACTGAAGGAGTAAAGGTTGAACAAATAGCCATAGCTGTACTTGGACCGACTCCGCTTATTTTTATAACTCTGTCAAACATAAGTTTTTCCTGCAAATCAAGAAATCCATATAAGTTATTACTGTCTTCTTTTATAATTTGAGTAATTTGCAATGATATATTGCTACTGTTGATTTTAGAGCTACAATTTAAAGAAATATGTATAACCCTTGTTATGCCATAAGTTTTCAAGTGTATTAAAGTTGGCTCTTTTTTTACTATTTCTCCCTCTATTTCTATAATCATTTGCTGTCAAACTCGCTTTTTCTACTTATGCTATACTCATTTTCTCCCATTTTCATCAATGTAATCTCCTTTGATATTTCACCTTCTTTTGTAGTATGAGATATCTCTATCTTTGGCGAAAGAAGCACAAACCTAATCTCATTATATTCTGTCCATACAGAGTGATTTATAATCTTAGCTTGCAATATAGTTGACTGTATATCATCAATCTCTTTTTTTATATTATCTCTTTCGATATTTTCTTTTTTATATTTTTCCAATAATGCATTATAAAGACTTACTAACTGATGAAAATCTTTTATTTTTTTTACCAGTGTTATAGCGGGTTTTTGCCTGGCTTTTTTTAATTCTATTATTTTTAATTTTACCATTTCGGCAGATTCTCTGTTTCTCTCTATCAGAATCTTTTTTTGTTTGACTGTTTTTTTGATATCTTTTATCAAACCCTCTATTTTTTTCAATTCAAGATTTAAATTATCAATTTTTTCCTGAAAACCAGTGACCATGGATGGATCTATAGTCAGTTTATTATTATTACCTTTTAATTCAGATATTTCTATAATCTTTGAAGCAGTAAGATTGACATTTGAGACAAGCTGTTTTATGAAGATTTTTTCTGCTATCACTTCTCCGCCTATTGCTTGATTTATTTTTACTGTTTTAGCATTTATCTTTCCACCTTCTAATCTGTTTATATTTACGATATCACCTTGTGCATACCCTCTGTGGACATTTATATCAATATTATCAGCATAAATACAGGCTGTTTTGTGTGTCTGTCCTGCAATATCTGCTTTTTTAGCTTTGACAACAGCACCACTTCCAATATTGCCTTCAACTTTAAGTTCAGTTGTTTCGACACTCATGCCAGCACCTATAGCATCTTTTAAGACATCATTTTCCTTGATATTAATAGCAACATTGGTATTTACACCGGCCTCAATCGAACCTGTTGTTTTAAATGAAATTTCGTTAAGTTCCATATTATCATCAATATCATATTTATCGCCATTTAAGTTTACATATCCATCTTTTTTTGCAACAAATATTATCCTGTTTTCATCCTCTTTTCTCTGTATATTTTCACTTACTCCAAAATTAATGCTGTATTTCTCTTCAGGTTCATTAACTTTTATATATTCACTTTTGCAGTTTCTACCGTTTTTGCCAACTTTGGCTTTTATGTATTCTATAACAATATCGCCTTTTTTAACTGCTTGGATATACCCTCTTTTTGAGTAGTCAACCCTGCCTTGTTTATCTTTTTTATTCAAATTCTTTTTATAATGAAAGATAAGATTATCATTGATAGGCCAAACTGGATCAATACAGTTGCAAACTGTAAAAACATGATCTTCTTCTAAAAAGTTATTTATTCTTATTTTAGATATTATTTTACTTATCTCCTGCTCCATATCATTTTGAAAAATAGATATAAGTATAGATTGTTTTATAAGTCTTTTATAAATTTGTCCTACTATGCAATCTTTTAGTTTACTGCTGTATTTTACATCTAAATTTTTCTTTACTGTAGCAACTATTTTAGTTAAATATTTATTTCCACCAAGAACAATATCTAAAATTGGTGACTCATTAGCATCTTTTTTAAAGATTTCTACTTTATATTGCTGTTTTATTTGCAAATCCTCATTTAACAAAAAATCATCATCTTTAAATTGGTCAATATTATTTTTATTTATCTCCATCCACTCATCATCTTCATGGGCTTTGTAAACACTTTTAAATGAGATTATTGTAAAATCAAGTTGCTTTAGAGGGATGTTTTTTATAGAAGATAAACTTTTTAATTCTTTGTTTATATCTTCAGTATCAACAATAATATTTTGAAAATCTTTCTCTTTATTTTGTGTGCTACTGCTTTTTTCTTCTTTAGATTTTCCAAACAAAGCCAACTTCATACCTTTTTTAAGTTTCATTATATACAAAATAGATTAAAATTAAGTAAATCTTTGGTATTATTTGAGTAAAAAGATGCAGAGGATAGCTAAAATACATGTTTTTAAAATCAATTTTTACAAATAGCTTTGGCATCTTGATATCAAGAATATTTGGCTTGATTAGAGATTTGTTAACTGCGTCAGTGCTTGGTGCAAATATTTACAGTGATATGTTCTTTATAGCTTTCAAACTACCAAATCTTTTTAGAAGAATTTTTGCCGAAGGTGCCTTTACGCAAAGTTTTCTACCATCTTTTGCAAAATCAAAAAATAAATCAGCTTTTGCGGTAGCTGTTT
This sequence comes from Campylobacteraceae bacterium, assembly GCA_026993075.1. Lineage (GTDB taxonomy): Bacteria > Campylobacterota > Campylobacteria > Campylobacterales > JALSKU01 > JALSKU01. Next base: position 31,536 of record JALWUQ010000065.1, on the reverse strand, counting down.
TTATAAGATTTATTATTGTTTTAGCTTTTTTTTCATTATTGGTAACACTGTTTGATACTTTTTTCACAAAACTTATAGCTATGGGTTTTTCCAAAGAGATTGTAGCAAAAGCCGCCCCTCTCGTGGCTATAAATTTTTATTATCTTATATTGATTTTTTCCGTAACCTTTTTAGCAACTCTTTTGCAATACAAAAACCATTTTGCAACTACTGCTTTTTCAACTGCTCTTTTAAATATCTCCATCATAACAGCTCTTTTGATTTCAAAGGGAATGGGTGCAGAGGTTATAGTATATTATATGAGTTACGCTGTTGTAGCCGGGGGAGTTTTTCAGCTGATTGTACATTTTATTGCTATTAAAAAATTGGGTCTTTTTAAGATTTTTACTGTTGGAGCAACTTCTTTAAAGATTAGAAAATACAATTTGAAAAATGAGTTAAATAGATTTTACAAATTATTTTTTCCAGCTATTCTAGGCAATTCTACTGCCCAACTATCGGCTTTTATAGATACATATCTTGCAACTTTTTTAGTTAGTGGAAGTATAAGTTTTCTCTACTATGCAAATAGAATTTTTCAGCTACCCTTAGCTCTCTTTGCCATAGCGGTTTCAGTTGCCATTTTTCCAAAAATCGCAAAATTTTTAAAACACCAAAACAAAATCAAAGCTTATGCTCTTATTAAAAAAAGCTTTTGGCTGTTAGCGTATCTTTTAAGTTTTTCCATGATTGGAGGTATTATTCTCTCAAAAGAAATTATTTGGCTGATTTTTCAAAGAGGTGCCTTTAGCGATATAGATACTGCAAAAACTTCATTGGTTCTTAGTATGTATATGATAGGATTAGTACCTTTTGGTCTTACCAAAATATTTTCACTATGGCTGTACTCTTTGCATAAACAAAAGATTGCTGCAAAAATTTCATCCATTTCTCTTGGAGTAAATATAATATTGTCTCTTGCTTTAATAATCCCTTTAAAAGCGGCCGGCTTGGCTCTAGCAAGCTCACTCTCAGGTTTTATTTTATTTTATCTGACCATAAAAGAGTTTGGACTCAAAGAGTTTTTAGGTATAATTTGGGATAAAAAATTGATATACTTGATAATTCTTTTGATTTTAGAGGGTATAATTTTATATATTTTTAAGGGATTTGTTGATGTATATATTTGATAGCTCGAAAAAGCAAAAATTACTTTTTGAACCGATAGCAAAAGATAAAGTCTCCATATATGTATGTGGACCTACCGTATATGATGATGCTCATTTAGGACATGCCAGAAGTTCTATAGTATTTGATCTTTTAAGAAGAACTCTGATAGAACTTGGATATGAAGTAACTTTTGTAAAAAATTTTACTGATATTGATGATAAGATTATCAATAAAATGAAAAAAAGTGGAAAAACTTTAAAAGAAATAACTTCTTATTATATAAAAAGATATAAAAAAGAGATGCAAGCACTAAATGTTTTAGATGCTGATATAGAACCAAAAGCTACTGAGAGTATTGATGAAATCATTGCTATGACTGATATACTCTTAAAAAATGGGTGTGCCTATAGGCTAAATGACGGGATTTATTTTGATACTGCAAAAGACAGTCAATATCTTAGTTTGAGCCACAGAGTTGAAGATGAAACTCAAAACAGAGTCGAGTGTCACCTTGGTAAAAAAGATCAAAAGGATTTTGCCCTTTGGAAATTTCAAAAAGAAAATGAACCAAGTTACCCTGCCTCTTTTGGGGAAGGAAGACCCGGCTGGCATATAGAATGCTCATGCATGATAAAAAAACATTTGGCAAATGACGGAGCGTTTCAGATAGATATACACGGAGGTGGAGTGGATCTTTTGTTTCCTCACCATGAAAACGAAGCCGCTCAGACAAGATGTGCATCGCACCAAAGCCTTGCAAAGTATTGGATGCATAATAGTTTTGTTAACATAAACGGTGAAAAAATGAGCAAATCTTTAGGCAACAGTTTTTTTATAAAAGATGCTTTAAAAGTTTATGATGGAGAAATACTAAGATATTACCTTCTTTGCACCCATTACAGATCTAATTTTAACTTTAATGAAGAAGACTTGTTGGTATCTAAAAAAAGACTTGATAAACTATACAGACTCAAAAAAAGAATTTATAACAAACCAGCTTCAAACACGAATAAAAAATTCAAACAAGCTATACTCAATGCCTTGAGCGATGATTTGAATATATCAAAAGCACTAAGCATTATAGATGAGATGATAAATATTTCCAATGAAAAACTTGATGATAATCCAAAAGACAAATCAGTACAAAAAGAGATAGCAGCCAATATCAATTTTATAGCAAAACTTCTTGGCGTCGGACTAAAAGATAGTTTCAAATATTTTCAACTAGGAATTTTAGAAGAAGAAAAAAATAAAATAGAAGAGTTGCTAAAACAAAGAAATGAGGCAAAAAAAGAAAAAAATTACAATAAAGCTGACTTAATACGGAAAAAACTTCTTGATATGGATATAAAGATTATGGATACTCCAGATGGAACAGTATGGGAAAAGTAACCCTCTACTTGTACCAAATTTTAGCAACTCCTAATAAAAAAAGCACTAAGGCAATAAGTTTTAAATTCTTATCATAAAACAATATAAAAAATCCGCTCACTATAAGTATTAAACTGCGAAATTGAGATCTTACATACTTTTTTAACTCTTTTGATATCCAATAAAGTTGGTCTTTTGATGCGACTATACCAACTTCACCTTGAGCGATATTTTGCATAGATTTTTGTGTATTTTGAATAAAAAAAGGAGCTTCTTTTATAGAATCTATGAAAAACTCAATAAAACTTTCTTTCTTCCCTAAAGCTTTTGGTATATTATTTTTAAGTATTGGCAATATATCTTTTATACCATTAAAATTTTCTATATATGTTGTCCCCAAACCTTCTATGATAGCACTTACTCTTAAGATATAAATGGCATCACTTGGAAGTTTAAACGGAAGATTTTTAGTAGTGCTTAATACATCAAAAGCTAATTGCTGCATTGACTCGCTACTTAGATTATCATTTGAAAAAATATTAAACATTTTAGAAGTAAATTCGGCTAACTGGGCAGTAGGTGCCTCATAAGCTATTGTTCCGAGTCTTTTATTTGCACTTATATATAGTTCATAATCTTGCTCATTTGCGGCTTTTATAAGCTCTATTATGGCAACTCTTGTACTGTTTGGAATCCTTTTTACCATTCCAAAATCAAGTAGTATCAATTCTCCTTTTTCTGAAACCAGTAAATTGCCAGGATGTGGGTCGGCATGAAAATATCCCTCTATAAGCATTTGGTCGGTATAAAAGTTTATAAGCTTGACAATTAATGGCTTAAAATCAATATTGTATTTTAATAAATTTTCTTTATCATCAAATCTAAAACCTTTTTCAAAACTCATAACAATTGCACTATCATTGCAAAATTCTTCATAAGCAATAGGAAACTTAATGCCGCTGTTTTGATAAATTTTGGAAAATGTTTTTAAATTTTGTAACTCAATATTAAAAGAAACTTCTTCTAATATCATTTTTGAAAATTCATCAATCACAGCATCAATAGAATTTTTGGTATAAGTTGTAAACAAAGGTTTAAATAATTTATTGAAAAAATTTATAATTTTTAAATCTGCCCTAACTTGTTTTTTAATATTATATCTTCTGAGCTTTACCGCTACTTGCTTACCATCATTAAGACATGCCCTGTGAACCTGCCCTATTGAAGCTGATGCTATCGGGTCTTTTTCAAAACTTTTAAAAATATTTTTATCTCCGAATGAAGCTTTATAGACTGTCTCAAATTCATACTTATTCATACTTGGCAACTTATCATGCAGCTTCTTTAACTCTTCAATATACTCATGCGAGAAAAAATCAGATCTAGTTGCTAAAACTTGTGCTAGTTTTATAAAACTAGCTCCAAGCATTATGATAGATTTTGTTAATTTTTTTGGAGCAAGCGGTTTAAAAAAATATAAAAAGCTGTCTTTCTTTCTAATAATCAAGTAAAGTGTAATAAGAAAAGAAAAGACTGCATAAATTCTTTTTGGATTATAGTATTTTAAACTTTTGATAAAATCTCCTCTTTCAATTTGGCAATATCCTCTTTAGTTGCCAAATCCAATTCACCAATCACATCTTTTAAAGCTTTTTTAAATAAATCTTTCACTTTTTCATCCTCTTCTTTACCTTTTTTTTCCAGTGATTCTAAAAAACTTTTTGCATCCTCAGTTTTTATTTTACCATTATCTTGAAGTTTTTTTATTTCCAAATCAACTCTTTCTTTAAAAAGTGTGGCTGCACCAATACCGGTATAAAACATATCTCTCAACATAATATCTCCTTTTTGATTTAATATATGATATTATATCACTATTTGTTAACAAAAAAATATAAAATGTATATTAACCCAAATTTCGCATTAAAATATCTTAATTATATAATATTCAGTATATCTTGGTTATAATGTGAGCTTTATTACAAGTATTATTATTAGATTAAGGCAGATTATGTATGAATATTTAAAAAAAATTTTATTTTTATTAGATCCGGAAAGTGCGCATAATTTAGCAGAATTTATTTTAAAAAACAGTTCTTTCGTATGCCCTTTTTTACTTTCAAACTATGCCAAAAAACATTTTGTAACAGATAAGATTTTACATCAAAATATACATGGAATAGATTATATAAATCCTGTCGGATTGGCTGCCGGATTTGATAAAAATGCTACCATGATACGAGCACTGTCTTCTTTGGGATTTGCTCACATAGAATACGGAACCTTGACCCCAAAGCCACAAAACGGCAACCCAAAGCCAAGACTTTTTAGATATCCACAGTTTAATTCTTTGCAAAATGCTATGGGATTTAACAATGACGGTATGGAAAAAATATCAAAAAGAGTACAAAAAATATATCCTTTTTCAACTCCTCTTGGAGCAAATATAGGTAAAAACAAAGTAACTCCTCTTGAAAATGCTTTGGATGATTATGCTGTTTTAATAGATAGGTTTAAAAATTTAGCAGATTATATCACCATCAATATCTCATCACCCAACACGAAAGGCTTGAGAGATTTACAAAATAATGACTTTGTAAAATCGGTATTTAAAATGGGAACAAGCAAGACAAATAAGCCAATTTTTTTAAAAATAGCACCGGATATGCCTATCGAAATGGCTTTAGATATATCTACAACAGCTCTAAAGAGTGGAGCCAAAGGCATCATAGCTACAAATACGACAACTCAATATTCTCTTTTACCGAATGCAAAAGATTTTGGAGGAATAAGCGGAGAAGTCCTAAAGGAAAAAAGTCGGAATTTTTTTAAAAAAATCGCAAAGGAATTATTTGGTAAAATTACATTGATTAGTGTAGGAGGTATAGACTCAAGTGAAGAAGCCTACAAAAGGATAAAAGCGGGAGCATCACTTGTACAAATCTACAGTTCTTTTATCTTCAAAGGTCCAAAAGTGTTACAAGAAATCAATCTTGGCATAATAGAGCTTTTAAAAAAAGATGGTTTTACGCATATAAGCGAGGCTATAGGTGCTGACTTAAGATAATAAATGTTTTACAATTGCTTAAAAGACAAAATATAAATTCATAGAATTTATAAGGTTTTTAAATCTTTGAAAAAGGAGATATTTAAATGAAATATTTTATATATTTAATAATAATTACAGGAGTTTTAATGGGAAACACTTTACCCAAATATTATACAAAAATATTAAACAATGGCTTAAAAATCGTTGTTATACCTATAAATAAAAATAGTAATGTTATCACAACTGATATTTTTTATAAAGTAGGAAGCGGAGATGAGATAATGGGCAAAAGCGGTATAGCCCATATGCTTGAACACATGAACTTTAAATCAACAAAACATTTAAAAGCCGGTGAATTTGATAAGATAGTCAAAGGATTTGGCGGTGTTGATAATGCTTCAACAGGGTTTGACTATACTCAATATTATATAACAAGCAGTTCCAAAAATGCTGCAAAAGCCTTAAAGCTTTTTGCTGAACTGATGGCAAATTTGAATTTGAAAAATAAAGAGTTTCAAACAGAAAGAAAAGTTGTATTAGAAGAGAGATATTGGAGAACTGATAATTCTCCAATGGGATATTTGTATTTTAGATTATTTAATAATGCTTATATTTATAATTCATATCACTGGACACCCATTGGTTTTATAGATGATATTAAAAACTGGACTATTAAAGATATCAGACATTTTCATAAAATGTATTATCAACCTAAAAATGCTGTAATAGTAGTATCTGGGGATATAGATCCCAAAACTGTATTTAAATATGCAAAAAAATATTTTGGGAAAATAAAAAATAGTGGATATATAAGAAGATCTCACCAAAAAGAGCCTGTCCAAGATGGAGAAAAAAATATTATTATAAGAAAAGATACACAAGTGCAAATGATTGCCATAGCATATCATATACCTGATTTTAGAAGTAAAGATCAAATAGCACTATCAGCGATAGGAGAACTTTTAAGTAGAGGTAAAAGCAGTAGGCTCGTAAAAGAGCTTGTAGATAAAAAAAGAGAAGTAAACCAAATATTTGCTTACAATATGGAAAACAAAGCTCCCGGACTTTTTTTAATAATAGCTGTTTGTAATCCTGGTATTGATGCAAAAGTTGTAAAAAAAAATATATTAAACGAGATAGAAAAGATTAAAAAAGGCGATGTAAAAGAAAAAGAACTTGAAAAGATTAAAATAAATACAAGAGCAGACTTTATATACTCACTTGAAAGCTCTTCATCAGTAGCATCTCTTTTTGGAAGTTATTTTGCCAAAGGAGATATAAAACCTCTTTTAGAATATGAAAAAAATATAAATTCTCTCTCATTGAGCGATATTAAAAAAATAGCAAATAAATATTTTAATAAAAAAAATTCAACAATTCTAATACTTAAAAAGGATGAGAAATGAAATATTTCAAAGGTGCGATGACTGCTCTTATAACACCATTTAAAGATGGAAAATTAGACGAAGTCACATACGAACAACTGATACAAAGACAGATAAAAAATGGAATTGATGTAGTTGTGCCTGTTGGAACAACTGGAGAAAGTGCAACACTTTCACATAGTGAGCATAAAAGGTGTATTGAAATAGCAGTAAATACTTGTAAAAATACAAATGTAAAAGTTTTGGCAGGTGCAGGAAGTAATGCAACCCATGAAGCTGTTGATTTAGCTAAATTTGCACAACAAGAAGGAGCCAATGGATTATTATCTGTTACTCCTTATTATAACAAACCAACTCAAGAAGGCTTATATCAACATTTTAAAACTATTGCTAATGCAGTGGAAATTCCTGTAGTATTGTACAATGTTCCAGGAAGAACAGGAGTTGATTTACTTCCTGAGAGTGTTTTTAGATTGTATGATGATGTGCCAAATATATTTGCTATAAAAGAGGCTACCGGCTCAGTTGACAGGGCAATCAACTTGTTAAGTCAAAGGTCTGGCTTATATCTTTTTTGCGGGGATGATGCCATTGATTATCCTATGCTTGCAAATGGTGCAAAAGGTATCATTTCAGTCACAGCAAATTTACTTCCAAAATTAAAAAGCGATTTGGTGCATAGTGCATTAGAAGGTAATTTCGAAAAAGCAAAAGAGATAAACGATATGCTTTATCCCATAAATAAAGTCCTTTTTATAGAAAGTAATCCAATTCCAATAAAAGCTGCAATGTATATTGCTGGACTTATTGATACATTAGAATACAGACTTCCTCTTACAATGCCGAGTAACAAAAACTTGGTAAAATTGGAAAAAGCTATGACGAATTTTGATATAGAAGGACTTTAAAGTGAGCGTACAAAGTAGTATTGAAGGCAAAACTCTGGTTATTAGTGGTGGTACTAGAGGAATAGGAAAAGCTATTGTTTATGAATTTGCTGATGCAGGAGCAAATATAGCTTTTACATATCATACAAATGTAGAAGAAGCAAAAAGAATAGCTCAAGATTTAGAATCAAAATACAATATAAAAGTTAGATATTATCAATTAAATATTCTTGAACCAGAAATGTATAGAGATATTTTTAAAGAAATTGATAAGGATTTTGATGAAATAAATTTTTTTATTTCAAATGCTATTATTTCAGGTCGTTCAGTAGTTGGTGGATATGGCAAATTTATGAGATTGAAGCCAAAAGGGCTTAACAATATCTACACTGCCACCGTTGTAGCTTTTGTTATCGGATCTCAAGAAGCAGCAAAAAGAATGCAAAAAAATGGTAAAGGTAGCATCATATCCATAAGCAGTACAGGGAACCTTGTTTACATACAAAACTATTCAGGACATGGCACAAATAAAGCAGCTGTTGAAGCTATGGTTAGATATGGTGCGGCCGAGCTTGGAGAGATGGGTATAAGAGTTAATGCTGTCAGTGGTGGCCCAATAGATACAGATGCACTAAAAGCATTTACAAACTATGAAGAAGTAAAAACCAAAACAGCTGAATTATCTCCTTTAAATAGAATGGGTAAGCCGGAAGATTTAGCAGGAGCTTGCCTTTTTTTATGTAGCGAAAAGGCTGATTGGATTACGGGGCAAACGCTCATCATTGATGGCGGAACGACCTTCAAATAAAAAGAAGTATAATTTTGTTCAATTTACCAAATATTTTAGCTTTCACAAGGATTTTGTTAGCTCCTTTGATGTTTTTTTTCTTAGTAGACAGAAGCATCCCACTTTTTTATAATGTAAATGTCAGCTGGCTTGATTATTTTTCCGCACTTCTTTTTGTGATAGCCAGTATTACTGATTTTTTTGATGGATATATAGCTAGAAACTGGAACCAGGTTACTAAATTAGGAGCTATTTTAGATCCATTGGCTGATAAAATGCTTACTCTATCAGCATTTTTGGGACTTATGTACTTAGGCAGAGCATCTGCGTGGGCTATTATGATTATATTGGTTAGAGAATTTTTCATAACAGGATTAAGAGTTTTGATGGCAAGTGAAAATAAAAGCATAAAAGCTTCTTTTATAGGAAAAATAAAAACAGTATCGCAGATGATTGCTATTGGATTTTTGCTTATGAATTGGCCTTATGCTACATTTTTACTTTGGCTTGCCGTATTTACAACCCTATATTCAGGAATAGAATATGTTTACGAATATATCAAAAATAATTAAACTAAAGGCATAACTTGGGTATTATCATCTCTATATTAATTTTATCTTTTTTAATTTTTTTTCATGAATTAGGTCATTTTAGCATAGCTAAACTTTTTGGAGTAAAAGTTGAAGTCTTTAGTATTGGATTTGGGAAAAAAATATTTAAAAAAATTCATAAAGGAACACAATACTGCATAAGTGCCATTCCGCTTGGCGGATATGTTCAGATGAAAGGTCAAGATGACTCCAATCCAACAAAAGTTAACTTTGATGCAGACAGTTATGGAGCTAAATCACCCTGGAAAAGGATAATGATACTATTAGCGGGTCCTGGTGCTAATTTTTTACTTGCTTTTGTTTTATATGTTTTTATGGCAAATATTGGTGTTGCCAAGCTTGCACCAATAATAGGTAAAGTTTTTCCAGATTCAGCTGCCAAACAGGCAAACCTTCAGAAAAATGATAAAATTATTCAAATCAATAACAAAAAAATACAGACTTGGGGTGAGCTAAGGGACATCATTGAAAACTCAGGCAAAAGTCTTACACTTACAATAAAACGAAATAATCGTTTAATAAAAAAAGTTATAATTCCAAAAATTAAAGAAACAAAAAGTATTTTTGGGGACAATGTAAAGAGAAAAATTATCGGCATTTTGCCAAATGGAAAAATAATAAAAGTGAAATACTCATTTTTTGGTTCATTTAGATTTGCTTATGAACAAATCATTAAAGCTTCTAAATTTATCATTCTTGGCATAGAAAAAATGATAGAAGGAGTTGTTCCTGCAAAAGACATTGGTGGTGTTATATCTATAGTGAAAATAACTTCTCAAGCTGCGGCAAATGGTTTGATCACGCTTTTGGGATTGACTGCACTTATATCTGTTAATTTGGGTATCTTAAATCTTTTTCCTATACCTGCACTTGATGGTGGACATATTATGTTTAATCTTTATGAAATATTTTTTAAAAAAGCTCCAAGTGAAAAAGCTTTAAACAGATTGACATATATGGGATGGGCTATTTTACTTTCATTGATGATATTTTCAACATATAACGACCTTATTAGGGTATTTAGCTAAGGAGAAAAAATGAAAAGGTATGAAGAAAATTTTGATAAAATTTTGCAAAGAATTGAAAAAGCCAGAATAGAAGCAAACGAGTATAATATTGTAAACATAATTGCTGTTAGTAAATATAGCAGTGCTGATGACATAAAAGATTTATACAATATTGGACAAAGAGCATTTGGTGAAAATAAAGTTCAAGATTTAAAACTAAAAGCACTTGATTTGGAAGATTTACCAATACAGTGGCATTTTATAGGGCGATTACAAAAAAATAAAATAAATACACTTTTAGATCTCTCCCCTACTCTTATCCAATCATGCGATAGCCTTGAGCTTGCAAAAGAAATAGACAAAAGAGCAAAAATAAAAAATATATCGGTAGATATTTTATTGCAAGTCAATAGTGCAAAAGAAGAAAGCAAAGCGGGTGTATATCCAGAATATGCCATTGAAACATATTTAAATATTCAAGAAAACTGCTCTTTTGTAAACCTTAAAGGAATTATGAGTATCGGAGCACATACGGATGATAAAAAAGAGATACAAAAAAGTTTTGAAAAAACTTATTATATATTTGAAAAATTAAAACAAAATGGTGCAAAGTACTGCTCCATGGGTATGAGCAGTGATTTTGAAACAGCTATAAAATGCGGCTCAAATATGCTGAGATTGGGTAGTACAATATTTAAAACTTAGCACTCTTGCAATTAAACTTTTTTACTTAACTCTTCTATATGAGCACTATCTCCTAAAACAACTAAAATATCATCTTTCTCTAAAATATCATCATTTTCAAATGATGTATGCCATACTTTGTCATGTTTGTATGCTATAGGTTTTACTTCATATTTTTTCTCAAAACTTGATGATAAGATTGAAGTTCCTATCCAAAAAGTCGGCACTATAAGTTTTGCAATTTTCATTGATGCAGACAAATCAATAGTTTCATAGTTTAAGTTATCTACTATTCGTCTAACAAGTTTTCTAGCAGACTCCATTTCAGGATATATTACCTTTGTTGCACCAAGTTTTGAGAGTATTTGACCATGGATAGGAGTTAGTGCTTTTGCATATATTGTCTCAACACCTAAGTCTTTAATGGCCATAACAGTTAAAATACTTGATTCTATATTCTCACCTATACTGATGATTGCGATATCTACATTGCCAATACCCGCTTCACGAAGTGCTTTAATATCACTAGAATCAAGAATAACAGTATCTTCAACATATTCATTTATTTCATGTATCTGCTCCTCATCTTTATCTACTGCAATCACCTGCAAACCCTGCTGAACCAATCCTCTTGCTACATGAAATCCAAACTTACCTAATCCTATCACTGCATAACTTTTCATATCACCACCTTTGCTTCTGGATATTTTATACGACTTTTATCAATTTTACCTATAATTGCTACTGTAAAAGCAAAAACACCTACTCTTCCCATAAACATCAATATAATTATATTCATTTTACCCCAATCATCAAACAAAGCACTAAAACTAAGATTACCGCCATTACCGGTTGACAAGCCGACTGTGCCAAATGCCGAACAAGCTTCAAACAGTGTTTTAATAAAAGGTAAATGCTCAAACTCACTCAAAAGGACTGTTGAGACTACTACATATGTTGAGGCAATTAATATAATGGCATAAGATTTATTTATTTGATATTGTGAAATGGAACGATTAAAAATATGTGCATTTGTATCGCCTCTTAGCGTATACCATACTCCAATAAAAGCCAATGCCACGACAGTTACTTTTATTCCTCCGGCGGTTCCCCCCGGTGCTCCACCTATCATCATAAAAATTGTTGAAAAGAAAAGAGAGATATTGCTAAGAGATGACATGTCTATGGTATTAAATCCAGCAGTTCTATAATTAACCGATGTGAACCACGCTGCTAAAATTTTATTTGACCAACTCATATGCTCAAATGCTTTGTTCCATTCTACTGACAACAATAAAACCATTCCTAAAATCAATAATAATGCAGTCATAATAAGAACGATTTTAGTATTTGTTGAAATTCGCAGAATCTTATATTTTTTGTAATAATAAAGCTCTATTAATACAAGATAGCCAATGCCTCCCAATATGATAAGTATAGGGATTACAAGATTTATGACAATATCACTACTGTAATTTGCCAAGTTGTTGCTAAAAAGAGAAAAACCGGCATTGTTAAAAGCTGATACAGCATGGAAAATACCAAACCATATAGCTTTTCCAATAGACATGTCAAAGCTAAATCTTATAGCTAGTATTATAGCTCCGGTAGTTTCTATCATCAAAGTAAAAAGAAATACTATCTTTAAAAATCTAACCAAACCATTCATTCCGGCATAATTTAATGACTCTTTTAATATTAGTCTATCACGATGATTTAACTTTTTATTAAGAATTACTGCTAAAAATGTTGCAGATGTCATATATCCCAATCCACCGATTTGAATCAATAGTATGATGATTAATTGACCTAAAAAAGTAAATTGTGTAGCGGTATTTGTTACTATAAGACCTGTTACACAAACTGCAGAGGTAGAAGTAAAAAGGGCATTTATAAGACTCAAATGCCCATTATGTGCAAATGGTAATGATAAAATTAAGGCACCGACAATTATTAAACCTAAAAAACTTAAAAATATAAGTTTTATCTCACGCGTACGAATAATGATTCCTTTTTATAAAAACTATTTGCTTAATACAAAAATTTAAATGAGTACATTATACCCTTTTTATATTAAATCTAATCAATAGTTTCATAAATTTCTACTTCTGGCTGACCTGCAAACCACTCTCTTGACGGCATATTTTTATGTGATTCTTTAAATACTTCACTTTGCGTATAAGCCATAAAACTTTTCATATCTTCCCAAACAGTCTTTATAACAAATTTATTATTATTTGATATATGTTCAACATTTTTGGGAGCTAAAAGATCCAATCTCACATATCCTGGCTGCTCCTCAACCTTATGTGTACTAATCACTTCTTTTAAATGTTTTGAATACTCTTCACTAAACTCCGGCTTGATTGGAAATCTTGTTAAAACTACAATCATTTTATACTCCTGTTATTTTTTTTACAAGAGAGATTTTACTCTTAGTATATAAAAAAACCTATAAATCAAAAAAAGTAAATTTATTTTTTCAATAAATCTTTTAAACTTTTTAATGCAGATTTTCCATTTAGTATTTCATGTACTTCATTTGCTATTGGAGTATAAATATCATACTTTTTTGATATATGATATATTGCCTTGGAAGTAGCAACTCCTTCTGCAACCTCACCAATCTTTTTAAGTATTGTCTCAAGATTCTCCTCAAGTGCTAAAAATTTACCTACTCTGTAATTTCTGGATAATTCACTGCTGGCAGTCAAAAAAAGATCTCCAGCTCCGCTTAATCCTAAAAAAGTATCCTCTTTTGCTCCAAAATATTTTCCAAACCTGTTCATTTCTATCAAACCTCTTGCAATAAGACTTGCTCTTGCATTATTGCCTAGTTTTAAACCATCACATATTCCACTCGCAATAGCCAAAACATTTTTATATGCACCTGATATTTCAGCACCTATCACATCATCATCTACATAAGTTTTGATAAAATCTGGAAAAAAATCTGCATAAATTTGAGCCAAATTTTTATTGGTTGAACTGATAACCAAAGCAGTAGGTAATTTTTGTTTTACTTCAGAGGCAAAGGATGGCCCGGATATAAAGGACAGATTGGATTCTGGTAAAAACTCACTGAATACATCATTTAAAAATTTACCTGTTTTAGCTTCAATCCCCTTTGATGCAACTAAAATTTTTTGGTTATTAAATACAAAATATCTCTTAAGCCATGACCTTGCATGCTGAGCAGATAATGCAAATACGATATATTCCATGTCCAAAATAAAGTCAAATGAAACAAAATTTTTAATATCTCTTTTTGTCCTTGATGATATAAATGAATTAAGATGTGCTTCTAAAAAGGCAAAGTGTAAAGCTTGCCCCCACTTGCCGGCACCTATAATGCCTATTTTCATCACTTTCCTCCTTTATTTTATGATATACTTTCTATCAATTTCTTTTTAAAAACTTCAATATCATGCTCAAAACCAAAAAGCAGTAAAATATCACCAAAATCTATCTTATGGTTTACACCTTTTGTAATAAAGATAAAATTATTATCAAATTCCATATCAACCAAACCCATAAGAATAAGATTATACTGTTTTTTAAAATTTATTTCACTGACTAATATACCATCTAAGAAAGATCCTTTTGGTACTTTTAATTCTATAAAATCAATATCAGAATTTAAGTATAAAATATTTTCAATTGCTTCTATCATAACCGGGCTTTTAAGAAAATGATAAATACTCTGCGCAGTAGCTTCCATAGTATTTAATACACTTTTTACTCCGGCTAATTCTAACTTTTTTTCACTATCTTTTGATTCACAAATAGAAACAATATCAATATTATTTTGAAGCGACCTCATAGTAATCGTGATATAAATATTTTCTTCATCTTTATCCATAGCACAAAAAACATGGCTAAAATCATACTTAACCAATATATTTACTATGTCTTCATCATTTTCCAAGTCAATAAGATAAGCATCAAAACCTTGTTTAATAGCTTTATCAATAGCATCTTTGTCATTATCAACCACTATTACAAAGTATCCGTTTTGTTTAAGATTATTGGCTATTTTACTTCCATATTTTTTATAACCAAAAAGTAAAATTTTATCTATTTTTTCTTGCATATTTTATACTACTTTTTTCTACAATTGATTTAAAATTGGCTATACTTATTGTATAACCCAAAACTATTAAAATATCGCCTTCTAAAAAAACAAAATCATCATTAGGGTTAAAGATAAATTTTCTCTTTTTGAAACCTGTATTTTTTGAAACGCCCAATAAAATCAGCTTGTATGCCTCAATATTCAAATCTTTTATGCTTTGTCCTTCAAGTATACAACCATGCACAACTTCAATCTGTTCACATCTTGCATTCCTTTTGCCTGATAATATACTGTTTATCGCATTTGTAACTATTGGCTTATCGACTAAAGTAGAAACCAGCATAGATGTCATATTGGCTGCCGAGACTACTTTATCAACCCCTGCTAATTTTAATTTTTTATATGAATTTTTATTTCTCATTCTTGAAATCAGCATAATATCCTTGGAAACACTCCTGACACTAAGTGAAATAAAAATATTTTGTATATCATCTTGAGCTAGCGTTATAACTGCTAAAACTTTTTTATTGATATCAAAATCAATTAGTACATTTTTGCTGCTTGCATCAGCTTTATATGCAAGATTTCCGTCTCTTACGGCTTGCTCAACTTTTTTCTCATCATTATCCAATATAATAAAATGCTCGCCTGCTCTTTTCAATTTTGCAGCAAGTATTTCAGATAAATGACTATATCCACAAATCAAGTAATAATTTGTAAAAGCGTAAACAATATTTTTGACCTTCTGAGCTTTGAGTTCATCTGATTTTTCTCTAAAAGCAGAAACCATAATAGAAGTAGCAAAAGATACAAGCCCCACTCCAATTAAAATTATAATTGCCGCTACACTGCGACCCTCACTGGTAACTGGAACAATATCACCATATCCAACTGTAGTTATGGTGATAATAGCCCAATAAAATGCATCATAAATCGTATTTATATTTGGATTTTTATGCTCTTCAAATACATATATGCTTACACCAGATAAAAAAACTACAAAAATAAATAGTAATAAAAGCATAAACAATTCTGATTTTTTAGAAACAATTACTTCCGAGAAATGATTAATCTGACTAGAATATCTAAATAATTTAAAAGCTCTAAAAAGTACAAAAATCCTCAATATTCTCAATTCCCTGAAACTGGGCAAAATTGCAAATATATCAATTATTGATAGTGGTGAAGAAATATATTGCACCTTTTGCATTATTATTGACTTCATCACCATAAATATATTAAATTTTCTCTCTAAAAATACAGAATCTTGAAATTCTTGTATAATTACCTTGTGAATATCGCTATAAACCCACAATCTCAAAATATATTCAATAATAAAAATACCTGTAACAATATAAATATCATAAAATATCAACCATTTTTCAATAGGATGCTTAACTTCATCTATGATTATAATAACACTTGAAACAATCAAAAAAATCATAAGATAATTAAAATATTTACTGTATTTATGATTACTGTCTTCTAAAACACTTTTAAGGAATTTTTTTATTCTATTATAATTTTTAGATTCTTCTAAAAAAAAGGATAAATCAACTATAGCTTTGGCTATTTTGTTCAACTGCTAAGTCTCTTTTTTAAAAGTTGATTTATTTTGGAAGGATTTGCTTTTCCTTTGCTTGCTTTCATACATTGACCAACAAAAAATCCCAAAAGCTTCTCTTTCCCATTTTTATATTCATTTACTTTATCACTGTTTTTTTCTAAAATAGTATCTATAATATCATACAAATCAGAATCATTACTGACTTGTTTTAAGCCTAATTTTTCTATAACTTCATCAACTTTTATATCATGTATCATAAGATAATCAAGTACTTCCTTGCCGGCTTTACCACTAATAGTACCATCATCAATTCTTATAATCAAATCAGCAAGTTTTTTTGAATCAACAGGAGAGTTTTCAAGAGTGTATCCGTTTTTAAGCCTTCCTTGAAGCTCAACACTAAGCCAAGTAACACTATTTTTGGCACTTGCCCCATACCCAATAAGATTTTCAAAAAAATTTGCCATATTAATAGAAGAAGTTAAAACAGCAGCATCATACTCTTTGATTTTATACTCTTTTATATATCTTTCTTTCTTTTCATCCGGAAGTTCAGGTATTTTTTTACCCTCCTCTATCATCTCATCAGTTAAAATCACAGGCAAAAGATCAGGTTCTGGAAAATATCTATACTCATCACTATCTTCTTTTCCTCTCATGCTTACAGTTTCGCCAGAAGTTACATCAAAAAGTCTGGTCTCTTGTACAACATCTATCTCATAAGTACCATCTTCCCAAGCTTCTATTTGTCTTTGAACTTCATAGTCTAAAGCTTTTTGAATAAATCTAAAAGAATTCATATTTTTAATCTCTGCTCTTGTGTAAAGTTTATTATCGCCCTTTGGTCTTATTGAAACATTTACATCACATCTAAAAGAACCTTCTTGCATATTAGCATCACTGATATCAAGATATCTTACGATAGAGTGTAATTTTTTTAAGTATCTTATAACTTCATCGGTATTTCTCATATCAGGCTCGCTAACTATCTCGAGCAAAGGAGTTCCTGCCCTGTTTAAATCAACTTTGCTATAACTGCTTTCATGTATATTTTTGCCAGCATCTTCTTCAAGATGGGCTCTTGTTATACCTATTCTTTTACTACTTCCATCCTCAAAATCAATAAAAAGTTCACCACCCTCAACTATCGGTATCTCAAATTGACTTATTTGATAACCCTTTGGTAAATCCGGATAAAAGTAGTTTTTTCTATTGAATATAGACTTTTTATGCACAGTTGCATTTACGGCATTACCGAAATTGATAGCTTTTTTTACAGCTTCTATATTTAAAACGGGGAGTGCTCCGGGGAGTGCTAAACAAACAGGACAAACATTTTTATTTGCCTCTTCACCAAATGATGTAGGACAAGAACAAAATATCTTGGTTTTTGTATTTAACTGAATATGTACTTCCAAACCTATAACAACTTCAAACATTATAAACCTTTATATATCCAAATCTAGTATAAAATAGTAACTAAATTTGGCTTAGTAAATAAGTTATTCTACCACTATTTTGTTTAAAAGGTCATTATGAATAGCTACAGAGCATTCTTAGGATAGCTAATTATATGTATTTATCGCTTAGATCGTACGCAACGAACATAGTAATAGATACTTTTATCGCCATAAACAGAATTGCCATCATAAAAATTAACTATCCATGCACCAGATGGACGATATGCATGAGTTGTTGATGTCCAGTAGTCATCTGAAGCTGTTTTCTTAAAAACATATTTATCTATGGAAGGATCATACTTTTTATAATCAACTATAGATAAAAGTTCATTTCTATTTGGAAGCTTCCATCCTCCACCGTCAAGCTTTAAATTTTTACAATAATTAATAGCACCTAACCAGGAAGCTTTTTCTATACCATTAGAAGTTAAACCATAATTATCCTGCCATTGTAATTTTGTATTACTATCTGTAACTACACCTGTACTATTTCTAATAAAATCAGCAAACAATACAATATTTATACTTATCAAAATCAAAAAAATCTTTTTCACTTATGTACCTACCTTACAAATGTATATATAAATCTCGAGATATCTTCCAAACAAATCATCATAAAATTACCATATAACATCTTATTTTTCAGACCTTACACATCTTATATTGTTAGAAATATATTTAATATCATGAGATGAGTGTCCACCATAAAAATCTACATCCCAATAATCAGAAGCATTTACTGCACAAGGAGTTGATGACCAATAATAATCAGATACAATATTTTTAAATATTTTAGTATTAACAGCTGGCTTGAATACGCTCAAATCAGTAATACCAAGTAATTCCTGTATCGTTGGAAGCCTCCAATTTTTATGGCCGCCAAGGGTAAGATTTTGGCAATATCTCTTTGCGTTTTGCCAATTTTTTCTAACTTTAGCAGCTCCGATATCATCCTGCCATTGCAACTTTGTCACATTATCAGTTACTATTTGTGTCTTATTGTTTCTCGTATAACTCTTTTGTGGAGCAATTTTTTTCACTGTAGCATACCAGCCATCATCATGTATCGCATCCGGACTTGAATTATCTACAGCTTTAAAATAATTTGTTTTACTATAGCTTTTTGTTTGACCAGTTTGTAAAACAAAAGAGTACTTACTTTGCTTAGCTATAAGAATAGACATGGCTCCAAGTGCTAACACCATTATAATTGATTTTTTCACCCGTAAAGTTCCTTTTAAAAAAATTAAATTTATTATCTAACCTTACACACACCATAATGGGGCAAAGCTCGTTATGGTGGCAGGGATTAAAGTCCCCACAATCCCTTTGAAGCTTACAAAAAGTAAGACTTTTCGAGAAAAACATGTGTAAGATCAATTATTATATCTTAAATATACTTAATCTCAATAAATAGAGATTATTTAGTTAGTTTTTCTGATATTTTTTGAAGCAGACTTACCTCTTCTTCTTTTAAAGATAGATTTTTCATTTGTATATTGATAAGCTCAAAAAATGAAACAAAAAATAATCCAATAAACGAACCAAACAGTGCTGAAAACAAAGCTGTAATTATGCCAAACGGTAGCATTTTAAAAAAAAGAAAAACAGCTATAATAATTGCAAGTGCCCAAGATGCACCCTGCAAAAAATTAATCATAAAAGCAAAGATATGTTTATTCATCAAATGGTTTCATACTCGCCGGCAATAGTAACTGCTCCGGCAAGGTAAACATAAGTTAAAATCATAAAAATAAAAGTTTGAAGTATGGCAGAAAAGCTCATCAGTGCAAATCCAGGAAGTGGTGCAATCCAAGGAGCCAACATAAGCAAAACAGCAACAAACAGATCATCACCTTTAATATTGCCAAAAAGTCTAAATGACAAAGATATAATCCTTGAAAGATGTGATACTATCTCAATAGGAAACATTAAGGGTGCAAGTACAGGTACCGGACCCATAAAGTGAGCAAAATAATGAATTACACCATTCTTTCTTATACCTTCAAAGTTATAATACAAAAATACAATAATTGCTAAAGTCAATGTCATATTAATATTGCCAGATGGTGGCTCAAATCCAGGAATTATCTCCATCATATTTGAAACAAATATAAATAACCCGAGTGTTGCTACAAGAGGCAAATACTTTTTAGCTCGTCTTTTACCGATAACATCCGTACCCATTGCAATAACGCCTTGCAAATATGCTTCCATAATATTTTGCATACCTTTAGGAACTATCTGCAAAGAAGATGTAGCAGTCTTAGCTAAAACCAGTACAATCAAGGCAGAAAGTATAACATGTGAAGCAAAAAGATAAGTATGACCCTCTCCAAATAATCCTAAAAAGGTAAAAACTTCATTCATCTTGAATTTCCTATTAATAAATTAGCCAAATTTTACCAAAAAATCATTTAATAGTTCTTTAAAGAGACCACTACACAATATAAATATCCATAATATCAACAGGTAGTTTATAGACGAGGCAAACTTCTGCAGGCTTAAGTATTTAAGTCAATGAAGTTTAACGAAGTATATAAGCTACCTGTTGATACCCAAAGGGAAGTCTATTTTTAGGCAATCTTTGTAAGATAAATTTTTTGAATTAACTTTAGTTAGTCCTTCAAAATTTATATCACAAATCTCACCTAAAACTAGACTTTTATGGGTATTTATACTGTGTAATGGTCTCTTAAACTAAATTTGGATTAATCTAATAATTTCTCTTGCCCTATTCTGTAAATCGCAAAATCGTATTTTACAGGATCATTTGCATCAAAAAACCTTAATGCTTTTGTAAGTTCCATAACAGCTTTAAAGTCATAAGTTTTTCTTTTTAAAAGTCCTATTTTTTGCGAAATTTTAAATGTATGCGTATCCAAAGGTATAAGTAAATCTTTTTTATCTATTTTTTTCCATAAGCCTAAATCAATATTATCTTCTCTAACCATCCATCTTAAATACATATTCCATCTTTTGTATGGTGAACTTATCTTTTTCCCCGGAATTTTACCTATAAGAAACTCATAACCTCTTGATCTGTAGGTATTTATGTCATAAATTAAAGATATAACCTCTTTTAATCCATCTGTTACATCTTGCTTGATTTTGTAACCTTGATAAAAAATATCCTCCAATACATACTTTTGCTTTAAAGTTTTTAAAGTTATAAAAAATTGTATAATATCTTCTGATTTTTGAAATCTGTAATAGTGATTTTGTAAACCATCTCTTATCTTGTCGTCGTTTTCATTTAAAAGCTTAAAGTTCAAGCTATGTAAGAATTTAATGATTTGATTGACATTTCCATAGGCAAACAGGGCACAAATCAAAGCGATATATTCATCTTTGTATTTGGTTGCGACAAGCAAGGGATCTGGTCTATCAAGAGTTAGTTCATTTTTTGAATTTCTTTTTAAAACCTCTTTTTCAAGTAGTCTCTTTATCTTATCCAACAAAACTCTCTTGTTTATTTGTTTTGTGCTGTAAATAATCAGATATATTAACTAATGAAAAAATAACCAAGAATATAAAAAAACCAGGAAAAAAACTTACCCACCATGCTATATCAATAACTGCCTTGCCTTCATTTAGTATACTGCCCCAACTCATTTGTGGTGGAGTTATGCCAATGCCTAAAAAACTAAGCCCACTCTCAGCCAAGATAGCTCCACCGACACCAAATGTAAAACTTATAAAAAATATTGGTGCTAAAAGCGGAGCAAAATATTTAAAAATTATCTTGATATTACTAACCTTAGCAAGCTTTAATATCTTTATATACGGTTTCGAAGCGATTTCAAAACTTTCACTCCTTATCATTCTAGCCATTCCCATCCAACCAGTTATGGAAATAACAAATATCAAAACCATTATCGAAGCATTGATATAACTCACAAGTGCCAAAAGCAAGAAAAAAGTTGGAAATGTTAAAAACAGATCAATAACCACAATGAAAACTTTATCTGTACTTTTTTGAAAAAAACCAGCACTTATGCCTACAATTAAACCTATAAAACTTGTTATCAAAGAACTTCCGACTCCGATAGTCATAGAAACTTTGCCACCTTGTATAATCCTTGCCAGCAAATCCCTACCCAATCTATCTGTACCGAAGATATGATGTAAACTTGGAGGTAAAAGAATAGCGTTTTTATGTATAGTATATGGCGAGAAGTGATAAAAATAACCGCCAAAATAAACAAGCAAAATAATAAAAATTAAAAAAAAGATACTCGCATACGGAACTTTAGACATATTCAACCTACTATATGAGATAAATATAAAATATTACTGTTTTATAGATAAAAGAGTGTTTAACATTTTATCAATAGTTGATATAATCTTTGCATTTGCACTATATGCGGTTTGATACTTAAGCAGGTTTGTCAACTCTTGATCTATACTGACTCCACTTATTGACTGTTGTTCATTATTGACTGCATTAAATATAGCTTGCGATGTGGAAACATTTCTTGTGCTGTTTTGTGCATCAACTGCAATGCCGGCAGTTAGATTCCCGTAAAATCCATTTAAAGTATCATTTACTTGTGTATTATCCGGATATGTAAAGCCTATCTTTTGGTATTGCACTTGTATCATTGCATTTGCTACATCGTTATTGCCATCAGCTGGAGAGCGATAAGCGTTTATACTGGTTGGATCATTTTGAAAAGCTTCTTTAAGTCTTATATTTTCAGCATTAGTGCCATCTAAAAAAGAATTTATTCCGGTAACTCCTGCAAAATTTGTTCCGTTATCTTCAATAGAAATTTTATAATTTGATGGTTTTGTATTTATTTTTTGGATTGATAATTGACCATTAAGATAAGATGCTTTAAAATAATCGTGTATATCATCAAGAGTGGAATTGTCTTGGTTGTCATCAGTTATTGCATTTATTTGTGTTACTATGTCATCCATGGTCGTTGTATCGTTGATAACGATAGATTTTTCAGCCAATTTTTTACCACTGTTATCGTACATAACAAGATTGAAACTACCTTGCTTAAAATCATATCCACTGTTTATCAAGGCTGCACTGTTAGCAAGGTTTAGCATGGAAGAACTCATAGAGCTAACAGCACTTGATGCATACACAGAATTTGTTTTTTGTATCAAACCATTGGATAGAGAATCCAAACTGTTAATATAATTTTGCAACTTACCATCAGTTGGAAAAGCTGTTTTAGAATCAATATTCCTTCCACGCAAATCTAAAATAGCACCTATTTTACCACCTTGTATTTTTGTACTCATGTTAACTCTTGAACCGTCTGAACTCTCTTGATAGATAGAATAATACTTACTTTTATTTCCATCATTATCTATCATCAGAGGATGAAAAGTAGAACCATCGACAAAAGATTCACCTGCAATATTTAGATAATACTCTTTACCACCATCATTTAATTGCGGATTTACAGATATATCACTTTGCATATTCCCCTTAAATACAGAAACTCCAAGCAATTTTGACAATGAAAGCTCTAATTTATCTCTTTGATCTCTTAAATCATTTGCATTATTATATTTTATAGACTCTACATTACTTATTTGAGCATTTAAATCTGCAATTTTTTTACCTATATTATTTACTTCATCTATACTTACTTTTAACTGATCATTTAAAGAATTTTGTGAAGCTCTTAACTTGCTTCTTGTATCTTGAATATGATTTGTAAATGTTTCAGTTGCCTGGGCTAAAACTGTTTTTTTGGATGAACTTGTAGGATTGGAAGCAAAACTGTTCCAAGAGTTAAAATAATTTTTCATATCATTTTGAAGTCCTACTCCACTTGTATCTGGAAAATATCTTGCGATTTCTTCAAGAGTAGATTTGGAAAATTGATTATATTCTAAAGAATTTGCACTATTTCTAAGTCTTCCAAAAACAAATTCGTCATGAATCCTTTTGATAGCTTTAACTTTTACCCCTCGACCTACATCTCCCGGTACAGTATGCAAAGGAGTTTGTGCCTGAGTTATAACCCTTTGTCTTGAGTACCCTTGTGTATTTGCATTTGCGATATTATGACCTGTCGTTCCCATTTGCAACTGAGATACATCCAATCCTGTATATCCGGTATCCAATGTACTAAATAAACTCATTATGCCATCACCTTAAGTAGAGAAAAACTTCTTGGGTTTATTTTTTTATAATCATCCATTTCTGTTGGAAAAATTCTATCAAATAATGAACTATAAAATTCATTGACTACTACAACAAATTTTGCATATTCTTTATTTAATTTTTGTAATTCTTTCAATCTTAATTTAAGCAAATCAAGTGTTTGTTTTTCTTCTTCGCTCAATATATTTGAAAGTTCTTTTTCTTGAGCATTCTCAATCAACTTTACAAGTTCATTATCCAAAAGGGCTTTATTGTTTTCAAAAATACCGATAATCTCATCTTTTATTTTTGTTCTATTGTAGATTGACTCATTTTTAGCATTTTTTATATCTTCAATGTCATCTTTGGTTAATCTTATTAAATCATCTATATTTTTTACAACACTATTTAGATAATGAGGTATCATTTTCATACTCCTTCTTTTTTTTAAAAGAGAAAATATCTAAACGAGAGTCTGTGCAATCTTTTCAGCAGTTTTTTCAATATCTATTTTATAATTTCCATTTAAAATATTTTTTTTTATTGACTCTAATTTATCATTTTCTTTATTTTTAATATTATTTTTAATTTCACTACTTTTATTATTTGAAACATTGTGGCTTTTAATCGATACAGCACCAATATCAATCTTTGAAATCATCTTATATCCTTTAGAGTTTATTACTGTCTCTATATCGTCTTTATAGAAAAATTATTAACCTCTATGCTTCAAATAATTAAACAATAATTCACTAAATCCAAAATGACCACTCAATTTATTACTCATAGTATCATTATACATAGATTTGTATATATCTTCACCGGCACTTTTTGGAAACAGTGTATTTTCACTTTTTGTTGAAACATCCAATATTTTTTTTATAAAAAATGCTTCAAATTTATCAGTTTGCTCTTTCAGCTTTGCATCATTATCTGTTTTAATGATACTTGGAACACTGTTTAAACTTCTCATAACACTATAATTGTCTATATTTAGATTCATTTTTTTCCTTTAAATTATCTCAACATCAGCTCTTATAGCCCCGGCTCTTTTAATACCTTCTATAATAGATATGACATCTTTTGGCTTAGCTCCCAATTTTTGTAAAGCTCTTGCCAAATTTGATATAGTAACATCATTTTTTCTTACACTAAGTGTACTATTTTGTACATTTAGTGCCATATTTTGACCTATGAGAGTATTGTTTTTAGAATTGCTAAGATTTTTAACCGGTACTATCTTTATAGTTATATTTTTATGAGTGATAACAACAGGATCTATTTTGATATTTACTCCAGCAACTATGGTGCCTGTTCTCTCATCAATAACTATCTTTTCTATAGGTTTATACTTCACATTGGTATTTAAAATTTTTGCCATAAAGGATATAACACTTGTATTATCTGGCTTTCTTAGTTTGATGGTTTTAGGATCTATCGCAACTGCCACTTTCTCGTTAAAAGCAGCATTTAAACTTTTTTGTATATTTATTGCTGTTTCAAAACTTGACTGTTTTAGAGAAAGTTTTAAATACTTTTTATCATATATATCATAAACTACACTTTTTTCAACTATACCACCATTTAAAATAGTACCAGCAGTTGCATGATTTAGCTCACCCCTTCCTCTGCCATTTCTGCCTCCAATGCTTATCGAGCCTTGAGCCAAAGCATAAATTTTACCGTCAACTCCTTTTAGAGGTGTAATCAAGAGAGTTCCTCCTTCTAAGGATTTCGCATCTCCTATGGATGAAACTGTAACATCAAGCTTATCACCTTGTCTTGTAAAAGGAGGTAATTTTGCAGTAACGATAACAGCTGCTATATTTTTTGATTTTATATCTTTTGGATCTATTTTTACATTAACCGTTTGAAGCAAGTTTGATAAGGATCTAACCGTAAAAGCTGAAGTTGTGCCATCTCCTGTACCATTTAGTCCGACGACAAGTCCATAGCCGATAACCTGGTTATTTCTTACTCCAACTACACTTGCCAAATTTTTTATTTTTTCAGCATTTAAAAAAGTAAAAACCAAAAATAGTATAAATAGTACTTTTTTCAACTTTAATCCTTAGAACAAATTCTATAAGAATTAAAGCAATATGTGTTCCAAATCAAGTATATTTATAGTAACTTATAGTTGTTTTACCAAATTTTTTACTTTTGATTTTTTTATAGTCGGCTATATTTTGTGGAGGGACTATATCACTTATATGTTCGATGGATACAAGTTCACATATTTCAATAGGAATGTTTTCAATAAGATTATATGTTTTTAGATAAATTTCATCCATTCCATCTCTTATAGAAAAAGGAGGATCAAAATAAAAATAAGCTTTTTTATTTATCTTTTTTAAAAGTTTTGGAAATTCTGTAAAACTATCTGCAAGTACAGCGATACACTTTTCATCATCAATACTTTTTATATTTTGCAAAAGTATTTTATATGCATCTGTATCTTTTTCTATAAAATAAATTTTTTTTGCACCTCTGCTTAGAGCCTCAAGTCCGACAGAACCGCTTCCTGCAAAAACTTCAACAAAGATACTATTTACTATTTCAAACTGAATTGTATTAAAAAATGACTCTTTTACGATTGATTTTGTACTTCTTGTACTATTTAATGATGGCAATAACAGCTTTTTTCCTCTGTATTTTCCACTGCATATTGTAGTATATAAACTATTTTTCATAAAATTCCCTTATTGTATTTATAAGATTTTCTCTAAAATCAAGAGTTAATTTATCTATTTTTCTTTCTAATTTCCAAATCATTTTCTCACTATCTTCATATTTAATAATTTTATTTTTACCTAATATAGAATTTTCATAAATCTTTTTTAAGTCCATCAATAAAGTAGATTTGGAAAAAGGAATCTGCACATCTGCTTCTTTTGAAGAATTTATCAATACTAAATATTTATCAGTTTGTATTTTTTTATCACTGATAACAATATCACAATTTTTGTAAGATGTTATATAATCTTTTAAAAAAATTTCTAAACTGTTTTTTAACAATAACGAGTCACATAAAATCGAAATTTTCATATAAAATTATCCTTTTTGAAAAGTTATACGATATTTTATCAAAACTTTCATAAGATATACTCTAAAGTTTATTTATATATGGACGATTTTATCTTAGAATTTAATAATACAAGGAGTTAAATCATGGATATATTTAATGCTGTAAGCAAGCATGTAGATTCTACTCAACACTACAATATAGAACAAACAAGTAATATTAGCACTAAAACTGTACAACACACTATGCAATCAACATCAAGTAAAGTACAAAATAAACAAGATGACAAGCAGATTCAGCAACATTTGTCAAATACCATTAAAAAGCTAAATGATCAAATGCAATCGCTAAATATCAATATTAAATTTGGATTTAACAGTAAAATTGATGAGTTGTTTGTAGATGTCACAGAAAGAAGTTCAGGCAAACTTATAAGAACAATACCTACTCAAGATGCTATGAAACTTGCTGAGAAAATGAAAGAAGTCATAGGCATGATTTTTGATAAAAAAGGATAAATGATGGCAGACAGTTTGGGTGCATTAAGCAGTTTAGGCTTAGGTAGCAAGGGAGCTCTTAGCTATAGCACAATTGACAAATTGAAAAAAGCAGATGAAGCTTCTATAATAACGCCAATAGACAATAAAATAACCGCAGATAAATCAAAAGAGGCTGCCCTCGATAAGCTGACTACTTTATTGGCGACTTTAAAAGGCTCAACAAGTGCATTATCGTACGATACTATATATTCACAAACAAGTGTCACCGCCAATGGAACTTCAGCGAGCGCTACTGCTCAAAGTGGAGTCAACAATCAAACTATCACATTAAATGTTAATAATATAGCTACAAATGACATACAAGAATCAAAATCCTTTGCGTCAACAACAAGTACTTTTACAAGCAGTAATGATACTTTAAAATTTGCACTTCAGGGAGGTTCATCTTTTAGTGTTAATGTGGAAGCTACCACAACTATATCTGACTTAGCGCAATCAATAAATAACAATTCAAACGGTACGGTTTCAGCTTCAATCTTAAATGTAGGAGGAACAAATCCCTATAAATTGGTTATCAAATCCACTGCAACCGGTGCAAGCAATGCTATAACAGTATCATCTACAGGAGGCGGGAGTGCTGCTAGTGACTTAAGTCTTACAACTGTTGGAAGCGGTGCCCAAGATGCAAGTTTTACATATAACGGTATTTCTGTTTCAAGAAGTTCAAATGATATAACTGATTTAATCACCGGTGTTGATATAAAGCTTTTAAGTAGCGGCTCAACTACTATCAAGATATCTCAGGATACACAAAGCTTGAGCGATGAAGTAAATTCATTTATTACAAACTATAACAATCTAATAGACAACCTAAATACAACTACAAGTTACAATACCGAAACAAAAAAAGCAGGTATATTTCAAGGGGTTAGCCAAATAAGAGATATACAAAGCAGCTTAAATAATCAAATATTTAGTTTTAATGTTAATGGAAAGTTTCTTAGTGATTTTGGTATTACTCAAAACAGTGCGGGTCACTTACAACTTGACAATGCAACATTTCAATCAGTTTTAAGTACTAATCCGCAAAGTATAAAAGATTTTTTTGAAGGTGGCACTACGAATAATCCAAATGACGGTTTATTTGTTACTTTAAATAATAATTTACAATCAATATTTATGAATCAAAATAGTGAAATACCACTATACAAAAGTTATTTGGATACAAATTTAAAAAATTTAAATAACCAAAAAACACAACAGACACAAAGACTAACGGATAAATATAATATATTGGCAAAAAAATTTGCCGCTTATGACAGCATAATAGCAAATTTTAATCAAGCTTCTCAGTCTTTGCAAATGCAAATATCAAGCTTTATAAATACAAAAGGATAAATTATGGTGAGAACAAATACAGCATATAACGAATATAATACAAATAATATCTCTATTGAGTCAGAAGATAAACTTATAGAATTACTTTATGAGGGAATCTTGAGATTTAATTATCAAACAAAAAAAGCTATAAAAGATAATAATTTAGAAAAAAAATCATATTGGATAAATAGATCAGTTGATATTTTTATAGAACTTATCAACTCATTAAACTATGATGGAGGAGAAGTCGCCGAATATTTAAATGGTCTTTATTCTTACCAAATACAATTATTATCAATCGCAAATATAGAAAATGACACAAAAGTTCTAGAAACTGTAAATAATGTAGTCAAAGGATTGCTTGAAGCCTGGAGAGAAGTCAATGAGCACAAATCAAAAGTGGCTTGATAGCTTGAAAGTAGCTGTTATAAATGAAGATATTAGTGATATTATAAAGCACACAAGTAATATCCCCAAGCTTGAAACACTTGAAGAATCACAAACACTTTTGGCTCTTATACAAAGAGCCAAAGAGTTGATTAATACAGAAATGAGAAAAATAGATACGGAAATGACTCAAATAAAACAAACAAAAAAATATTTAAGTTAGAGAGACCACTACACGATATAAAATTTTCTCAAAAATTCTTCATCAATATTGATTATTTTTCTTTTTTGTAAATTATTTATAACCTTCAAATCACACTCTGTATCGCCTGGCCACTCTCTTTTGAAGCCATCTATTTCATTTTTATTTGTAGCATCTATTCCTATAAACTCTTTTTTTAAAAAAATATCTCTTTTTGCATCTATATTATTTACAATTCTCCAGACAAGCATATATATATTATCGATATCATTTTTTTCATCATCTACAAAAATCAATAATTTTGTATATTTTTGCAAATTAAAAAGTTTCTCATAAACCTCCCTTACAGGATGTAATTTTTTAACTTTTATGATAGTGATAGGAGTTTTCGTATATGTTTTGTATTGTTTTATTTGGGTAATTTCCGGTGATATACCGCTCATTTTATCATACAGTTCGTTATCACTTATGATCTCTTTTTTAGGATAATTTACATTGTCTTCAGTGCAATCAATTCCAAGTTTTCCACCATAACAACTTCCAGGTGAAGAGTGATCTAAAGCATCACATACACCCTCACTTATAATTATATTTTCGACACTGACTCTATCAAGTATATAATCGCTAAGTTCATCATAACTGCTAAGCTCAGGCGCATCTTCTCCTACAAAGATAGCATGTTTTACGAAACTCATTTGCCCTACTCCCCAAAAAGCATGCATAAACTGTTTTGCATGTCCTGGGTACATTGTTTTCATCTTAGCAAGTATAAGATTGTGAAATACACCATTTTCCGGCATCTTATAATCTATTAAATCAGGTGCGGTTGTCTTTAAAAGTGGTAAAAATATCCTCTCAGTAGCCCATCCCATATATTTATCTTCAAGCGGAGGTTTGCCCACAACCGTAGCTTGATAGACCGGTTCTTTCTTGTGGGTTATACAAGTTACATCCATCACAGGATATGACTCTTTTAGAGTATAATATCCGGTATGATCTCCAAAAGGACCCTCTATCTCACTTTTTAAAGGATCTACAAAACCTTCTATGACTATATCAACATCTTTAGGTATGTATATATCATTTGTCAAAGATTTGACAAGTCTTGGATTTTCTTCTTTTATAAGACCATACAGCAAAAGTTCAAACATGCCATTTGGCATAGGTGCTTGCCCACACCAGATATAAAGTGGACTGCCTCCTATGGCTATGGAAACAGGCATTTTTTTACCTGCTTTTTTATATTCATGAAAAAAGTGAGCACCGTCTTTATGTATTTGCCAATGCATACCAAGCCTATTTTTATCATATACTTGAAGCCTGTACATACCTAAGTTTTGTTTTTTCCCATCAAGTGAGCGAGTATAAACTTGCCCCATAGTTATAAAAGCACCGCCATCTTCAGACCATGTTTTTAAAACCGGTATATCAAATAGATCTATATTTTCGCCTTTAAACTCTACTTCTTGACACTCACCTTTTTCAGATTCTCTCTTGGGAAATATCTTTCTAAGCCCAAAAAGCTTTGAAAACATTTCTATTTTTCCATAAAATCCCACTGGAGGTTTCAAATGCAAAAGTTCTTCTATCTGCGAAGCTACGGTATCAGGGTCTTTGCCAAATAATAAATTTGTAGCTTCATATGAACAAAAAGTATTCATCAAAACAGGCATTGAAAACTTTTTATTTAGTCTTTTGGAAACTACATTTGTAAAAAGCAAAGCTTTTGAATCATCTTTTTTCGTCTCTATATAGGCTATATGTGCAACCTCAAGATCTATATCAACTTCGTCATCTATAACTCTTAAAAGTCCATGTTCTTTAAATAATTTGATTGTTCTTTTCATAGCAAAATATCTTTAAATTTTATTCTTTACTGACCTTACGCACTATAA
>JALWUQ010000064.1 GCA_026993075.1 Campylobacteraceae bacterium | reverse complement strand
TTAAAATATATTATCTTGATTGATTTACTTGACATTTATTTTATTTAAGTGTAAAATACAAAAAACAAAAGGAGATATCAAGTGCAGGCTTGCCCTATATCATACAAACAAATAGATGGAACAATAGCAAGGATTAATGCTTTTTTTATTACTCTTTTAGTAGTAATATTTTTATATACTTCATTAAGTATTGTCGCTTATATTCTTACTATTGATTTTTTTATCAGGCTCTATGTAAATAAAAAATTCAGTCCGGTTTTTAACCTTTCAAAAATTACTAAAAAAATATTGAATCTGCGAACAAATTTGACTGAAGCCGCACCAAAAAGATTGGCGGCATATTTTGGACTTTTTTTTAGTATATTTATCTCTGTTGAAAGCACTTTAGGTCTTTATGAAACAGCTTATATAACATCTTCAATATTACTTTTTTGTAGCACTTTGGAGCTATTTTTCAATTATTGTTTAGGATGTAAGATATACTATATTGTTAAAAAGATATTTCCCTCTTTTTCAGTGTAAATTGAAAATTTATAAAAATATATTGATTTCCTAGTTGCTTTCTTGCTTTAATTTTTATTTTTGAAACAATTTTAGAATTATTATGATATACTTATTCTTATAAAAAATTAAAAGGAGAAGATATGTTTAGAAAGATATTACTTATAGCCGCTGTTTCGGCTTCACTGATGGCGAGTGTTATAAAAATGGACTTAAATGCCAAATACGGTGCAACCAACTTTCACACAAAAGATGCCGTAAAATTTGCAAAACTTGTTAAACAATATACACACGGAACTGTCATAATAACAGTTCATGCAGGAAGTTCTTTGGTAAAAGGCAATCCTCTAAGGGCAGTTAAAGACGGGACTGTTGCTCTTACTGATATGTTTATACCATTTACTTCAGGCGGAGGAAAAGTTTTTGGAATTTCTGCTTTACCTTTTATAGCAAACTCTTATAGTGATGCCTATAAACTTTATCAAATCTCAAAACCGGCTTATATAAAAACATTCAAAAAATGGAATCAAAAGTTGCTTTATGCTGTAACTTGGCCACCGAGCGGATTATATACAAAAAAACCTATTACAAAAATAAGTGATTTTAAAGGTCTAAAAACAAGAACTTATGATAAAAATTCTGCAAATTTTATCAATATGGCAGGAGGAAGTGCTGTGGCTCTTGCTTGGGGAGAAGTATATTCAGCTCTTAGAACAGGCATGGTGAACTCAGTAGTAACATCCTCAGCTTCAGGCAAAGACGGTAAATTTTGGGAAGTTTTAAGCCACTTTACAAAAATTAACTATGCTTATCCTCTTCAAGCAGTCACAATCAATCTTGATTATTGGAACAGTTTAAGCAAAGCTCAGCAAAATGCGATGCTAAAAGCTGCCAAAGAGATGGAAAAGATAGGATGGCAAGCATCTAAAAATGAAGATAAAATTGCTCTTAAAACTTTAGCGGCTCATGGCATGAAAATATCAAAAGCAACCCCTGCATTGAAAAAAAGTTTAGATAAAATAGCAAATAAAATGTTAAAAAATTATCTAAAAAATGCAAATTCTCAAATCAAAAAAATATTTAAAGAGTATAGAAAATAGATGAAATTTATTTGTCGTCTTTCAGATAAGCTCCAAATCTTTGGGGCTTATCTCTCTTCATTCCTTTTTATGGCATTAACTATTCTTATTATGACAGAGATAGTTTTAAGATCTTTTTTCAATGTATCTACAATGATAGCCGATGAGTATAGTGGATATTTTTATCTTGCTTCTGTATTTTTAGGCTTAGGATATACATTTAAAGAAGATGGGCATATCCGTATAAATGTTTTAACTTCCAAATTTTCAAAAAGCGGAAAAAGATATATTGATATTTTTGCAGGCAGTATTACTTTGGTATTATTAACATTTATATTTTATAGATCTATTTTATTGGTGCATGATTCATACAGTTTTGATATGGTTTCAGAAACTGTTTCCGAGACTCCTATATATTTGACACAACTTGCAATGCCTTTGGGACTTTTTCTTTTTTGTTTGGCACTTCTTAGTTTTATTTTAAGAAGGATTACCAATGATAGGTGATCCGCTAATCCTTACTATTGTACTAATGGTCGTGATGTTTACATTTTTATTGTCTTCTATTTGGATAGCTATTTCCCTTATATTAACAGGAATTACCGGAATGTTGATATATAAAGTCAATTTACCTCCTGGAATAAATATATTTGATAAAATTGGAGATTTGCTAAGCTCATCACTTTATAATTCATTAAACTCATGGTCTCTTGCTGCTCTTCCTCTTTTTATATTGATGGGAGAGATACTTTATCGAAGTTCAATATCAGACAAACTACTTACGGGACTTATGCCATGGCTTGGCAGGATTCCCGGAAAACTCTTACATATAAATGTTGCGGCTTGTTCACTATTTGCAGCCGTTTCAGGCTCATCAGCAGCTACAACTGCAACCGTAGGAAAAATTACTCTAAATGAACTTAAAAAAAGAGGATACAAAAAGTCTTTGGCTATCGGTTCATTGGCAGGAAGTGGGACACTTGGCTTTTTAATCCCTCCTAGTTTGATTATGATTATATATGGAGTTTTAGCAAATGTATCTATAGGAAAACTATTTATAGCAGGGATTTTACCGGGACTTTTATTAGCCTCGGTATATTCTGGGTATATTATGGTAGTTTCTATATTAGATAAAAGTGTGGTTCCAAAAACACAAGAGAATTTCACATGGAAAGACAAAGTGCACTCTTTTAGAGATTTGATACCTACATTCTTGCTTATAGCTTTAGTTTTAGGAAGCATATACGGAGGTTTTGCCACTCCAACAGAAGCGGCTGCTTTGGGAGTTACAGGGGCAATTATATTGGCAATTTATTTTAAGACTTTTGGATTAAAACTTTTTAAAGAATCTTTGTTTAATGCCGTAAAAACAACGGTTATGATAAGTTTCATCATAGCAGGAGCCGGATTTTTATCTCAAGTTGTCGGATTTTTAGGAATTGCTAGGGCCATAAGCGAGTACATTGCTTCACTTCATCTCTCGCCTTATCATTTGATAATAGTCGTAGGCATTATGTATATAATTTTAGGCATGATACTTGATGGTATATCCATAGTTGTTATGACTTTGCCTATTGTTTTACCCATTATAATGGCTGCAGGATTTTCACCTCTTTGGTTTGGTATATTTTTAGTCTTTATGGTTGAGCTTTCCCAAGTTACACCTCCTGTGGGATTCTCGCTTTTTGTCATCCAGGCAATTTCCGGCGAAGATATAGGATATATAGTAAAAGCAACTTTTCCGTTTTTTCTTATTATGTTAGCTGTTGTTGCGATAGTTACCATATTTCCGGAGATTGCCTATTATCTACCTTCAAAAATGATAGGATAAAATGATGAAATTAAATAGTGATTTAGGCGAAGGATACGGCAAATACAAAGCTGGTAATGAAGAAGAGATTATGCAATACATAGATATGGCAAATTTGGCTTGTGGGTTTCACGCAGGAGACCCTCTTGTCATGACAAATGCAGTAAAAGAGGCTAAAAAAAATGGTATATCCATAGGAGCACATCCGGGATATCAAGACTTAATAGGCTTTGGAAGAAGAAGTATAGAGCATAGTCCGGATGAGCTGAAAGCTATGCTTATATACCAAATAGGTGCATTAAGAGCTTTAGCAAATGCATGGGATTATGATATAGATTATGTAAAGCCTCATGGTGCATTATACAATGACATGATGAAGAGTGATGAAATTTACTCTTTAATCGTTGAGGCTATTGGAAGTTATGATAAAAACTTACAACTTATGATACTTTCATCATCAAAAAACGATAATTACAAACAAATTGCACACAGATACGGCATCAAACTCATATACGAAGCATTTGCCGATAGAGCATACAGTGATGATGGCTTTTTAATATCACGAAAAGAGAAAAATTCAGTTTTTAAGGATATTGATATTATACTTCAAAGAGTAAAAGAGTTAAATGAATTTGGCTATATAAAGTCAGTCTCCGGCAAAAAACTCTTTTTAGAAGTTGATTCACTTTGTGTACATGGTGATAATACTGAAGCTCTACATATAACAAAATCCATAAGAGCTTATTTAGACAATTTAAAATGAGATTTGAAACTTCATCAATTGATAGCATAGTTATATACTTTGCAGATGAGATAAGTGAGGCAGTTTTAAACAGAGTCACTTTTTATTACAAATCCTTAAAATCATTAAATGATAATTCATTTATATCTATTATTCCCTCATATACAAGCATATATATAAGATATGATATATTTAAATTTGACAATAAGTGTATTATTTCATATATAAATGATAAATTTTCAAGCTTTAAAAATGATAAAAATATGTATGAATATCAAAAAATTATCAATATACCTGTATATTACTCTAAACAAAGCGGACTTGACCTACAAAAGCTATCAGATGAAAAGAGATTAAGTATTGATGAAATCATACATCTTCACTCATTTAAAACTTATCTGGTATATGCAGTCGGCTTTATGCCTGGATTTGCTTATCTTGCAAAAGTAGATGACAAGATAGCAACTCCAAGGCTAAAGCACCCAAGAAAGATGGTACCAAAAGGAAGTGTAGGCATAGCTGACTACCAGACAGCAGTTTACCCAAGGATTAGTCCGGGAGGATGGAATATCATAGGAAGAACTCCAAAAGAGCTTTTTAATACAAATTCAAAAGATTTATCACCTTTTGAAATAGGATTTAAAGTTAAATTTAAACCTATAACTAAAAAAGAGTATATAAAACTCGGTGGCAAAATATGAATATGTTTGAAGTTTTGGATATTGGCGTAATGGCAACTTTTCAAGATATGGGAAGATTTGGATATGATGATATTGGGGTCTGCAACACTGGCGCAAGCGATGAATTGTCATTTTTTCTTGCAAACAGGCTTTTAAACAATCCACAAAACAGTG
Source organism: Campylobacteraceae bacterium (assembly GCA_026993075.1). Lineage (GTDB taxonomy): Bacteria > Campylobacterota > Campylobacteria > Campylobacterales > JALSKU01 > JALSKU01. The sequence goes on along the minus strand of JALWUQ010000064.1, from coordinate 39,593 downwards.
TTGCTATAGAGTTAACCATAGGAGCACTCAAACTAAAAGTATTGCAAAGTACAAGAGTTTGTATTGCAGGAGCTGATACAAGAGCTAAGTTAAACGGACAATTATTAAGAAATTGGAGTGCTTTTAGGGTAAAAAAAGATGATATACTCGAATTTGGATATGCTATAAAAGGGCAATTAACTTACATAGCTGTCGAGGGAGGCTTTGAAGTAAAAAAGATACTCGGCTCATCTTCAGCAAGCAGATACATAGGCTCACCTATTAAAAAAGGCGATATTTTAAATGCACCTCTAAGTAAAAACAGACAAAAAGCATTTTATTCTCCAAAAATCATACCTATTTTAGGATATAAAGAGTTGGAACTTAGATTTGTCAAAGGATATCAGCATAAATGGTTTGATATCAAAAAATTTACCACATCAAAGTTTAAGGTTTCAAACAGATACAATAAAATGGGTTATCAATTAATCGGAGATAAAATCATACCAAAATATGATACTCTTATCTCGGAAGCTATAGCATTTGGTGCTGTGCAGATAACATCCGCAGGGCAACCAATCGTGCTTTTGAAAGATAGACAAACTATAGGAGGATACCCGAAAATCGGCTCTATTTTACCTATGGATTGCTTTAAACTATCTCAATGCGGAGCTAATACAAAGATAACTTTCAAAGAAATATCTTTGAAAAAAGCTATAAAATTTACAAAGAATTTTTACAATAAATTAAAAGGAATTTAAAATGAAACTCGGAAACTTAATGGTTGAAATAATAAAAAAATTAAATGCCTATGATATATTTGGAGTTCCAGGTGATTATAACCTGAGATTTTTAGACTTTATTGTTGAGGACAAAGAGTTAAACTGGGTTGGAAACTGCAATGAATTAAATGCTTCTTATGCGGCTGACGGATATGCTAGAGAAAAAGGTATAGGAGTGCTTGTGACAACCCTTGGTGTTGGGGAACTTAGCGCAGCAAATGCAATTGCCGGAAGCTATGCTCACAATATCCCCATACTTCATATAGTAGGATATCCAAACAGTATAGTTTTAGAACATGATATACCTGTCCATCATACACTCGCAAATTATCAAAAAAATAGCTTCTTAGACTCTTTTTCTCCTATAACCGGAGCATCAACCATACTGACAAGATATAATTATTTAGCAGAAATTCAAAGAGTTATTTCCAATATGCTTATAACCAAGAAACCTTGTTATGTTGGTATCCCTGCTGATCTGATTGATCTTGATGTCAGCGAAGTTGTTGAAGAGATATCTTTTTATGCACAAAACAAAGATACTCACAATATAAAAACTTTGGGAAAGCAAATCATAAAAAGATACAATGAGGCAAAAAAACCTATATTTTTACTTGGCGTAAATATAGCAAGATTTGGCAGTAGGCAAACCGTAACAAATATTTTGAAAAATTCTCAGTCAAAATTTGTAACTACACTTATGGGTAAATCCATAATAAATGAAACAAATGTTGCCAAGCCTAACTATCTTGGTATTTATGCAGGAGACTACAGCACCAAAGGCATGGTTGAAATCATGCAAGAATCTGACTGCATTATATCTATCGGAACAGTAGAAACAGACTTAAACTCCGGAGGCTTCAGTGATGATGAGATAGATCCGCAAAATGTTATAACTATAAGAGATGAGTATATACGAATAGGTAAGAAAGTTTATAATGGCATCAGCATGGAATTATTGCTAAAATATTTGGAAGAGAATACATTACCAAAAGTAAATCCATGGCTTAAAAACACTCTTATAAAAGATATCAATATTGATCTTGAATACTTCAAATCGAAGAAAGATAAATTAAACCATGAAAAGTTTTGGCCGCTCGCAGCCAAGACAATTATAAAAGAAGGAGATATAGTTTTAGCTGAAGCCGGATCATCTTTGTTTGGACTTGTTCACCAAAATTTACCTGCTGGTATAGACTTTGTCTCACAAATCCTTTGGGCATCTATAGGATACACTCTTCCCGCCGCCATAGGATCAGCCATAGCTTCGCCACATAGAAGAGTACAACTTTTTATAGGTGACGGTTCATTTCAGCTTACCGCACAAGAGATAAGCTTGATTTCAAGATATGATTTAAATATCACCATTTTTCTCATCAATAATAACGGCTACACTATCGAAAGAGCAATTCATGGTCCAAAACAGCCATATAATGATATACCTTCATGGAATTATCCGGCATTTGCAAAGTCTCTTGGAATTGATAAAGCATACAGTATAAAATATTTTAATGAGTTTGTTGACAATCTTGATGATATAACAAAAAGCGGATATAAAATGGTTGAACTTTTTTTTGATAAATTTGACTATCCGCCCCTTTTAAAACAAATCTCAGATAAACTCGAAGAGGCAAACAGACAGACATAACCGGTGTTTATCTGCTAAAATTTTAAGTTAGTAGCTAATATTATACACTATATTATATATAGAGTTAATATTTTGCTTATTGGTTGGATATTTACTATACTTTTATAAAATAGTTTCCGTCATTTGAAATTTTTTTTATAAATCCTTCCGGAGTAAAAGATATATCCGCATGACCAATAAATAAAATACCTCCTATTGGTAATAGTGTATGAATCTGCGAAAGGGCCTTTACTTTCTTATCGTTATTAAAATATATAAACATATTTCTACAAAAAATAGCATCAAAGCTGCCAAGTTCCAAAAAAGAAGTATCAAAAATATTTTGATGTAGAAAATTTGCTCTTTTTTTTATCAAATGTGAAACACAATACCTGCCTTCTTGTCTTTGAAAATATTTTGTATGTAGATTCTTGGGCAATAAATGAAGCGAACGCTCCAAATAGCATCCTTTTTTTGCTGCTGCAACTTCATCGCTATTGAGATCTAATCCTGTTACAAAAATATCAGCTTGCTGTCTTTCTTGAAGATACATCAAAATCGAATAAACTTCTTCTCCACTTGAACTTGGAACACAAAGAATCTTTTTAATATTTTTCTCTTTCATAAGCTTTAGCAAAATTTTAAAATGCCCTAATTCTCTGTAAAAATATGTCTCTGTAACGGTGAGCATATTGATAAGTCTTGTTTGCAACTCTATTGAATTATCTATTTTTGCTTTAAGTTCTCGAAAATCACCTATACCATTTTTGATAGCAAATCGTTCTATCTTTTGCAAAGTCACTAACTTTTGCTTCTCATAATCAAGCCCAAATTTATCTTTTATCTCTTGTAATAATATCTTTGCGTCATTGTCCTTAAAATTTAACTCTTTTTTTTGAGATATTTTTTTGTTTTGATTATTGTTTTTTTTATTTTTAAGCCAAAAAAACATTTATATCCCTTATGATTTCTTCTATTGAAAATATTTTTGAAGTTGCATTTAACTCTTTTGCAATTTTTGGCATACCATATACTATGGAAGTTTGTTCATCTTGTGCAATACAAATAAAACCTGCTTTTTTGACAGCCAAAAGACCTTTTGCTCCATCAGCGCCAATCCCACTAAGCAAATAAGCCCTAAGATCATAATCTTTCAAATCCGCAGCAGAGAAGAATAACTCATTTATGTTCGGATGATAAATACCTTTATAATTTTTTAAAGCCTGAAGTACAAGTTGTCCATTTTGTTTTAAAATAGCACTCTTGTTAAAAAGATAAATACTGTTTGTATCAATTTTTTGTATCAATTTTTCACAAAAATAAACTTTTGTATAAATATTAATACGATCAAGTCTTTTAGCAAAAGACAGAAGGGATACTCTGTCCATGTGCTGTGCTATTATAATGCTTCCATCAAAGCTATGCTGAATCGAAGTAACTATTTTTTCTATCAGCCCCGGTCCTCCCGTGGAAGCACCTATAAGTAATAATCTATGCTTTGAATAGCTCAAGCGTATTATTTAACTCTTCTGTTAGCTTGCTAAGATGCTCTGCTGCACTCGCTATCTCTTCAACACTTCGTGCATTTTCCGTAGAAATAGTCGTTATATTTGTCATATTTTCTATCACTTCTTGCATCTCCTGTGCGATAGCATTTGAACTCCTTGAAGACTCTTTGCTGGCATTAGTTGCCTCTTTAAGAGTCATTGAGACAGATTCAATCTGTGTATTTACCATATCAGCTTTATTCGCAGCAACAGTAACTACTTTAGTATTACTTTGCATTTGAGAACTAGCATCATTGATAGATTGCATTACTAGATTTATAGTTCCTGTAATCTCCGTGAGTGATTTTTGGGTTCTCTCAGCAAGTTTTCTTACCTCATCGGCAACAACAGCAAATCCACGACCATGTTCACCAGCACGAGCAGCTTCAATAGCAGCATTTAAGGCAAGCAGATTTGTCTGATCTGCTATATCACCTATGATACCAAGAATCTCTTTAACCGATGCCGCTTCAACAGCAAGCTGATCCAAACTTCCAGCCAACTCCTCTTCTTTTTGACTTGTAGCATTCATATTTTCAAGTAATTCATTGATACTTTTATTTGCATGGGTAAGCTCATCCATAGCTTTTACTACATTTACCTCGCTTTTATTGACATTTTCAACAGCTCCTTTCAAATTTGCAAAGACTTCGTGTGCCCTAGAAGTTGTATTTGCTATAAGTTTTGATTCATTCTCTGCTCTTTCTCCTATCTCAAGAGTGGTAGCAGAAAGCTCAGCAGAAACGGAAGCATTTTCACTACCATTTTCTTTTGACTTGTGTACAGTCTGCTGCACTTTTGCTATAAAGAGATTTATCCCTTTTGCAAGCTCTCCTATCTCATTTTTACCAATGATTGGCATACGCTTAGTCAAATCACCGTCACTTCCTGAGAGATCATTTGCCGCATTTTGAATATCGGATAAATTTTTAACTATAAATGAGGAAACAAGATATGCTAAAATCATAGCAAGAATTACACCAATAGAAGCAATAATAATCATCATAGTTTTATATGAAGCAATACTTTTTTCATTTTCTGCTACAAGTTTTTTTTGCATTGCAAAAACTATTTTATGTGCAATATCAATATTTTTTAATATCTTTTTTTGGATAGATTCGATTTTCAATGACTTGTTTGCATCATTTGAATTTAAAATTTTATCATTATTATCCAATTCTTTCAATACTTTTTGCAAAGGCACTCTTAAATCATTTTTCTTTATAGTTTTTAGTATCGCTTGAAGTTTCGAATTTGCCTTTTTCAGTGTTACTTGATATTTTTGCAAATATGACTCTTTGTTATGCATTTGCATACCTATATAAGTACTTTCAAAATTACTAAGATCTATGACATACTTTTCAGCCAAAGCTATATCAGCTGCTTTTTTATCTATTTTTTTAATTGCCAAAACATCATTTTTAGAGCGGGAGAGTCCATTTATGCCTATACCGCTTATGATAAACAGTGCAATAACTATCGCACCAAATGCACCAAACAAAATCGATTTAATACTCATATTATTCATACCTTTTTACCTTTGTTTATAAAGAATTTAGTCACTTTATAAAAATAAGCTTATTTAAAGGCACATTATACCCCCCCCAATTTAAATTTATCTTAAATTATAATAAATATTTTAATAAAATAAAATTTTAAAGTCAAAAAGCAAAAAACTGGGTAGCAGTAGTAATTTTTAATATACTTTTATTCTGCATTATTTATTTTTTGATATAATAAACAGTGATAATATATATAAACAAATAAACAAAGCTGACAAGCTTACACAAAAAGACAATTTTATATTATATAATTAGATAAAAATTTAGGTAAAACAATGAAAGAAAAAGAAAAAAATATCCTACATCTGCTACTCTTTTTTGCGATGATAGGATGGGGTGCTTCGTGGGTAAACGCAAAGGTACTCAGCCATTATATCAATGCTTATGATATGATCTTTTTTAGATTTTTTATCACAGCGGTTGCAATGGTGCCTATCATTTTATATTTTAAAGAGTCTTTCAAGATTGACTTTAAAAGTTTTTTAGTTGCACTTGTAGCTTCATTTGTTTTCATCGCATATATGAGATATTATTTCATAGGAACAAAGTACGGTACTGCTGCACTTGGAGGAGCTTTTGTAACTACTTTGGTTCCTATTTTAACTTATCTGTTTTTAGCTGTTTTTAAAGAAAAAAAGCTCAAAAAGAAAGATTATAGCGCACTTGCTTTGGGAGCTTTGGGAGTTTTAACTATGTTAAACTTTTGGAGTTTCAACCTAAAAGAGATATTGGTTGTTCAAAATCTTTACTTTTTACTTGCTTCAATGCTTTGGCCTATATTTACTATCATAAGCTCAAAAGCTAAATATATTTCCCCTTTGGTTTACAGTTTTTGGCTATATATTATAACTATCACACTTGATGGTATATTTTTTGTAGATTTTAAAACGATAAAATATCAAAATTTTGATTTTTATTTTTGGATAAATCTTTTGGCATTATCTATCATAAGTTCAGTTTACTCCAATACCATATACTTCATAGGTATAAAAAAACTTGGTGCTGGCAATGTCAGTACTTTTATATTTTTAGTACCATTTTCAGCTATCATTCTAAGTGCCATATTTTTACACGAACACATAAGCATCTCTATACTCATAGGAACATTTATGACACTATGGGCTATAAAAATACTAAACAATATAAAAATAAAAAAGTTTAAATAATTTTATGTAAAGTTGTTGCCTTTTGCATCCATATTTCCAGTGCTTCCCAATTTTCATGCTCAATTAATTCTTTGATTTTATCCATCTCTTTTTCAAAAATATTAATTGAAGATATTAAATTTTGTTTATTTTGTTTAAAAACATCGCTCCACATCTTTGGTGAACTTTTAGCAACTCTGCTCATGTCTTTAAAACCACCCGCAGCCAAAGCCAATATACTTTTTGGATCTTCTTGGGACATAACAGTATTTGCCAAAGAGTAACTTATAGCATGAGGAAGATGAGAGATAAAGGCGGCATGTCTGTCATGCTCGCTTGCAGTCATATAAAAAATATTCATCTTTAGTTTATCAAATATTTCCAATGCCCTGTTTTTGTGAAAGGTGGAATTTCTATCAATATCACATAAAACTACGGTATGATTATCAAATAAGCCTTTAAAAGCTGCACTTGGTCCAAATTTTTCTGTTCCTGCCAAAGGATGTGCGGCTATAAAATTTTTAACTATCTCTTTGGGAGTAAGATTGACAATCGTTTCTTTTGTACTTCCTAAGTCAATTATAGTAGTTTTCTCTGAAATATCTTTCAAGCTTGGTAAAAGTTTAACGATAGCATCAACAGGAATCGCCAATAATATTACATCACAACTTTTTATATCTTCAAGAGTACTTATTTCGCTGATAAGCCCCAAAGACAATGCTTCCTCGCAATGAGTAATGTTATGATCTACACCTAAAACTCTTTTTGCTATCTTTCTATCTTGCAAATCAAGCCCGAGTGAACCTCCGATAAGTCCCAATCCAATTATTCCAACTGTCATTTTTTTTCCCATTTTAAAATATATTAATCATTACAATGGTATTATATCATTTATAATTTTTAACTTACAAGGGTTTTTATGAGATTTTTACTTCTTTTTTCATTACTGTTCACAATTTATCTAAATGCTACAACTATAAAAGAGATAAAATTTGACGGTTTGATTCACATTTCCAAAGAGATAGCAAAAGATATGCTTGGGTTTAGAGTCGGCGATAAGATAAATGCACAAAAAATCGATAAATCTATTGTAAAGTTTTTTAATCAAAAATATTTTAAAGATATATGGGTTGATGAAAATAATGGTATATTGACATATCATTTTGTAGAAAGACCGATCATTGCACAGATAAAAATAAAAGGTTATAGTGATAAAAAAGATGAAATAAAAAGTTTTATAAATATAAAAAAAGGTGATATTTACGATCAAACAAGCATAAGTAGAGCTAAAAATAAAATACTTAAATATCTTGAAAACAAAGGATACTATGACAGTATAGTTGAGACTAAAACCACCAAATTAAACAAACACAGTCTAAGCTTAACTTTTACTATAAGCAAAGGTCAAGACATAATAATCAAAAAAGTAAATTTATACGGTAACAAACACTTTGACTACAGCGATATCAAATCAAACATAGTAAATAAACAAAAACAGTTTTTAGGATGGCTATGGGGCAGAGACAATGGAGATTTGCATGTAGCTCAGTTAAAGTATGACAGTAAAAGGATAAAAAACTTTTATCTAACAAATGGCTACCTTGATGCAAAAGTAAGTACACCTTTTTTAAGAGCATATTTTGAGAATTATACTGCAAATCTGTCATACAAGATAAAAGAAGGCTCTGTTTATAAAATAAAATCTATAAAAGTAGTCCTGACAAAACCTGTTATCAAAATATCAAAACTTTTAGATGGGCTAAAGCTTAGAAAAGGGAAAGTTTTTAATGTAGCCAAACTACGAAAAGACTTAAAAAACATGCAGATAAAAGTTGCCAATCTTGGATATGCATTTACAGAAGTTTTTCCGGATATAAAGCAAGATAGAAAAAACCACACTGCAAGCATAATTTATAATGTTGTTCCGGGAGATATGGTATATATAAAAGATGTAGAAATTTCCGGTAACACGAGAACACTTGATAGAGTAGTCAGAAGGAGCGTCTTTCTTGCACCGGGAGATAAATATTCTTATACAGACTTTCGAGACTCTATAACAGCACTGAAAAAAACAGGATATTTTAGTGATGTACAAATAACTCCAAAAAAAGATTCGAAAGACAAGATAACACTATTGGTAAAGGTTAAAGAAGCTCAAACAGGAAGCATTAGCGGTGGAATAGGATATGGTAGTTATGACGGATTTTTGATAAGCGGAAGTGTTTCTGACAAAAATGTATTTGGTAGCGGTATTACTACTTCAATCAATATAGACTATTCAAAAAAAAGCTTAAACGGTTCCATATCTTTTTATAACCCAAGAGTTTTTGACTCTCTTTACAGTCTTGGCGGCTCAATTTATAACAGTAGAAATATTTATTACTCTTATGATTCTGATGTAAAAGGATTAAATTTAACCGTAGGAAAACAGTTTACAAGACATGTAAGCGGTAGTGTAGGATACACAATATCTAGTACAACTTTAAGCAATGTCAGTACAACCTTGGACCCAACAATCTACAATGTAGGTTCAACTTTAAAAAGTGCCATCACTGTCTCTGCTACTTATGATACAACAGATGCTTATTATCTACCACGACATGGGATGATAGCTACTTCTAGTATAGAATATGCCGGTATTGGGGGAAATGATAAATATATAAAAAATATTAACAAGTTTTCATATTTTTACGGACTTGAGGATTTGATAGATTATGATATGATTTTAAGATATAAAGCTCAACTTCAAATGGCATTTAACAATGGCTACCTACCTATAAATGAAAAGATATATATGGGAGGATTATCTAATGTAAGAGGATACCAGATAAATTCCATAGCACCTGAGAATAGTGCCGGTACGCTAATAGGCGGAAACAGAATGTTCACAAATACTGTTGAAGCCAGTATACCTTTGATAAAATCTATAAAAATGAGAGGTGTGGTTTTTGCAGATTATGGTTTTATAGGTGAAAACACATTTAATATAAACAGGGGAAGTACAGGATTTGGGATTGAGTGGTCATCACCGCTTGGAGCAATTCAACTTATATTTGCCAATCCAATAAATTCTAAACCAAATGATAAAACTTCAACATTTGAATTTTCAATGGGGCAAAGGTTTTAACCTTTTTCCCTTTCAATTAAAATATTTTTAGCGACTCATGATTTTATAATAATAGCTATGGGATATGGTTTATAAAGCTCTTTTATGCACTCATTAGATAAATAATCCACTTCATTGTTGGTTGTTATAAAAAGCGTACTATTCTCAAATTTAAAACTATATTCACTTTTTGTCAGGTTTTTATGCAAGCATTTACAAAGTGCAAGTATAAAACTAAGCCATCTGATATTATCAAGTTCTGGCAAAAGAGGCAGATACTCTCCAAGCTCACTCTCTTTAGGAAGTTTTTTATTTTGATAAAGCGTTATAAATGCTATCAAAAGTTTTTCTTTATGCGTATATCCATAATTTAAACTGTTAATGATAAGATAAAAAGAGTGTTCGTTTTGCCTATAATAACTTATACTCGATCCTATAGATAAAAGTTTTGATGCTATGGCAAGTTCATTTTTATATTTATCATCTATTTTGTGTATTTGCTTTAAAGCATCAAATATTTTCATAGAATTTACTCTTAGAGAATTTGCATAAGTTTCATTCATTAAAAATCTATCGCACAGGCTTTTAAAACTTGGGTTAAAATTTGCAGGAAATCTGTAACCGGAAGTTCTTAGTAAATCTTGCAGATAAATCCCTTCTCTTACACCAACACCGCTTGTAATAACTTTCTTTATATTTAAAAATTTAAGAATATTTACAAAGATACAAACCCCTTCTCTAAATGTATCAATTCTGTGTTTTTTAATATTGTATTTTTTCAATTTTAATATTTCTTCTTTACTTATACTTTTAAACAACTCTATATTCTTTTCAAAATCATATTCATAAGCATGGAGTGTTTTTAGCGGATATGATTCTGGCATGATCAGTTTTGATATAGCCCGTGCCGTACCGCCGATAACTATAGCTACACTGTCTGTAAAATGCTCCGGTATATCTTTTAGATTTGTTTTTATAAAATTCACAAGTTCATCAAAAGATCTTTGCTTGTCGTAAAATAACTCTTTTAATCTGATTGTCCCAACTTTTAAAGATATTGTATCTATAACTTTTCCATTACTGATTTTAGCCAATTCGGTCGAACCTCCCCCAATGTCTATCGTAATTGCCGAATTTTGCTTTGGTAAAAGATTGAGTGTTGCTATACCGCCAAAATAGGCTTCTTTACTTCCATCAATCACTTTTATATTAAGCTTAACCTCCTTTTTCACTCTGTTTATAAAATAAGCTTTATTTGATGCATCTCTTACAGCTGAAGTAGCCACACATAAAATCTTTCTACATTTTAAACTGTTTGCTATTTTTACAAAATCTTTAAGTGCTTTTATAGCTCTATCAATCGCCTTTTCCTGCAGCAAATTATCTTGCTCATAACAACCCTCAGATATTCTTACTCTACTTTTTGCTTCATAAATTATGCTAAAAGCGAATCTACTACTTTTTTTGCAAACAATCATACGAACAGAATTTGAGCCTATATCTATAACGGCAGTTATCTTCGCCATTTACTCTTCGACCTGTAATTGCTTGAATTTAAGCTTTAACTCCTCAAAAGTTTCTAAATTGTCACTATCAGAAATAATACAATCAACAGGACAAACAGATATACAAGCCGGCTCATCATAAGAGCCGACACACTCCGTGCAAATATCAGGATCAATTATATATACAGGATCCGCTTCTTCTATAGCAGCATTTGGACACTCATCTCTACAAGCATCACAAGCTATACATTCATCAGTTATTTTAAGAGACATTTTTATAACCTTTTTATTTGTAAAATTAAATTACTTTATACATTAAAAAAGCTTTGAATAAATTTAAACGGGGGTAGTTTTTTATGCAATTTCGCAAAAATTTACAAATGGTAAGAAAATAGTTGCTATTGTACCCTTTTCATCTTTTCTATTTTTTAAAAAAAGTGTTGCTCCTATGGCATCAGCTGCACCTTTTGCCAAAAAAAGACCCAATCCACTACCACTTTTGTCTCCAAACCTTTTAAATGGTGCAAAAAGATCTTTGCTTTCGTCTATTCCCTCACCCTCATCCAAGATATTGATATAAAAACCTTTATTGTCATTGTATGTTTGAATTTCTACTATATTATTTTCTTTGGTAAATTTTATAGCATTTTGAACAAAGTTTTGTAATATATGTAAAAGCAAAGTAGGCTGTGTTACAACAACATAACTCTCTGGCTTCAAATCTATAACAATATCTTTTTTTTCATTACGAGCTAAAAGTTTAAAATTATTTGCATGTTCTTTTACAAATGCTATCAAGTCAACTTCTACAGGTCTCTCAAACTGTGCCCCCTCTTGCCTTCCTATCTCTAAAATATTACTTATCATTTTATTCATTTCATCGATAGTTTTATTGTCAAGCTTTAAAGTATCAATATATTTTTCAGCATCTCTTATTTTTATAAGAGTTACTTCATTCTTGGTTTTCATAACAGCCAAAGGCGTTTTAAGCTCATGAGCTATGCCTATAAAAAGTTCTTTTTGATACTTTACAAAAGTCTTAATCCTGTCAATTAACTTATTTATACTACTTCCTAAAGGCATAAATTCAGAAGGCAAATCATCAGTATCTATATGAGTTAAAAAATTTTCATTTAATCTTGCTAACTTATTTGTGAGTGATCTAATAGGGCTTAAAAGAATTTGAGATAGGAAAAGTGCATAGAAAATAATAAAAACCATTGTAATCATATTGATTATAAAAATATTTTTTAAAATCTTTTGTAATAAAACATCAGTTGAAGAGACATCTTTAGTTACTGCAACAAAACTGGAATTTTTACGGTTTAGAGGATAATAAAGCTCTATATAATGCTTATTATTCTTTTTAAACTGCTCATACGATATACCAACAGGCAAATCGGTTCTTATAACGACCGAAACTCTTGCATCCGGTATTCTTTGATTTGGTCTAAATATATCAATTATATTTTCATTAAGCCTAATAGTCCTTGCAAAAAACATGGCATCGCTTTTTAAATCTTTTGCAATATCATCATAAATTGATATCTTAATATAATTAAACAATATAGTAGAAAATATTACAATCAGTGCTACCGAAGCAATCACTAATTGTAATATGAATTTATTTCTTATACTCTTTTTATTTATAATTTTTTTGGATAGCAAAATCTATAACCTCTTCTTCTAACAGTCTCTATAGTAGAAATGTTTAGAGGTTTGTCCATTTTTTGTCTAATTTGATTTATAGCCACTTCAATAACATTTGGAGTGACAAGCTCAGGTTCTTCCCAAATTGCATCAAGAAGTTGCTCTTTAGAAACTATTTGATCACTATGCCTTGCAAGCTGTGTTAAAACTTCAAAAGGTTTACCTTTTAACTCTATCTCTTTACCTTTATAAGTTATTTTTTCCTCATCAGGATCGATAATCAAATCATCTATTTCTATGATATTGGTTCCGCCAAATCTAAGTCTTGCTTCTATCCTGGCAAGAAGAATATCAAAATCAAAAGGTTTTTTGATATAATCATCTGCACTATTTTTGAGAGCATTTATCTCACTCTCTTTATCGTCTTTAGCTGAGATAACAACGCAAGCAGTTCTTGGAGATTTTTGTTTTACAAGTGCAACCAAATCAATACCGTCACCATCTGGCAACATTAAATCTGTCAATACCAAATCATAATTTCTGATACCAATAAAATATTCAGCATCCTTAAAATTTTCAGAACTATCTGTCTGATATCCAAACTCTTGAAGACCTTCGGCTATTGTTTTGTTTAGAGTAACCTCGTCCTCTACTATTAATATTCTCATATTTTTCCTTCATTTTAAAAATTAAGCAAAATTATAGCATAATTTTAGCAAAATTTAAAGTTTTTTTAATAAAAATTTAATATTTAGGTAAAAAATTTTTTATATATATCTTCACCGAAGCTTGTTTTAAGTGGTATTCCCTCTTTTATCTTATAACTTCTTTTGCCTGATTTATCTCTTTCTGCCCTTAAAAATATAGTATTTTCCAAATTTTTTTCTAAAAATGTCTCTGCAAAACTATACATGTGAGTAATAAAAAATATTTTTATTTTCTTCTGTATAAAAGCTTTTACTATTTGGGTTGCTATAAAAGAACCTTCACTTTCATTTGTTGCTGAAAAAGACTCATTAAATACCATCAAAGAATTTGGTGTTATTTGCTCGACTATATCACTCATTCTTTTAAGTTCCTCATCAAATTTTCCACTTTTTAAAGAATTATCTTCATCTTTTTTAAAATGTGTAAAAAACTGATCACTGATATTGCTTTCAAATTTCTCAGCTACAACAAACATACCACACTGCATCATAAGACCGGCAATAGCAACACTTCTTAAGTAAGAAGTCTTACCTCCTTTATTTGCACCTGTTATCACAAATAATTCTTTATCTTTTGTTTGTAAATTATTTTCTACAACACTCTCTTTTTTAGTAAGTATCAAACTTATATCACGAAGTGATTTGTAATTTTCAACCCTCATATTTGCATCATACATTACAGGAAAAACTACATCTACACTTAATTCATTTAAAAATTTATAAATATTAAAACTTCCGATATAAAATGCTAATTCACTTCTTAAGGTATTTAAAAAATATTTTAAATGATCGGCTGTAAGTGCTAAAGTATTTGCGACAGAATTTTTACCTTGATTTCTCATTTGCGATAATATTCTAGCTCCACTTTCATCTCTTGAATCAATACAAAATCTAAAATTAGTATCAATCCCTATGATGATATTTCGAAATATTTTTTGAAACCAATTATAATATTTTCTGTTTTTTTTATAAAGAGTATAATTTTGCCCTTTCATACCCTTGCCAAGTTTAAAATACATAAAAACCCCATCTCTTAGGCGAAGTTCTTTTAAATATACTTCAATTTGACTAATATATGAATCATCTAATTCATTATCTAATATTTTTATCAGATTTCTCAAACCCTCAGATTTAAATCGACTTGAAGATACTTTTAATATATCTTTTATCTTTTTAATATATCTAATAGATGTTTCAACCCTTTTAATAGAACTACTGAGTATCACATCGGGATATTTCCTGAAAAATGCGAAAAATATACTTTTTTCCTGCTCAATTGCTTCAACATTTAATAAATATATTTGTTTTATCACTTCAAAATTATTTATTACATCTTTAAGGATATCTTGTCTGTATTTTATATCATCAATACTTTTCAAACTTCCAAGCAAAGCAACTCTCATTACATTTTGAATAAATTCATCTTCTTGTGCCGCAGCTTCAAATATAGTTTTAAGCTCCAAATCATCTATAAGTATATCAGCGTTTAAACATAACTCTTGTTCTACATCAAAATCTTTATCTCTATACATCAAAAATGAGTTCATTTGATACGACCTACAATATCTTCATAAGTAAGAGAATATTTTTTTGCAATAGCCATAGCATAGGCTTTTCCATCAGCAAAATGTCTTATTATTTTATATGTTTTTTTCTCATGATTATTGGTATCAACCTGTGAAACCATACTTACAATCCTCTTATCAAATCTTGATATCTCATCTATAAAAGTTACCCATACACAAAATAAATCTTTTTTTATTATAATATCCAATATATTTTTACTAAGTGCCGTAGCATCCTCTAAGGTTGTTGAAGTAAAAATTTCATTTACTATAACCAAGCTTTTAGGGCTTGCCTCATCCAATATCTCTTTAGCTCTAAAAATATCATCTTCAAGCTTACTTCTTAGATTTGTTATATCTTCTTCTTTTTCAAAATGTGTAAAAATGCTGTCAATCATATATACTCTGGCACTTGAAGAAGCTACCTTGCAACCTAAGCTTGCAAAATAAAAAAGCTCTCCCACACTTCTTGCAAAAGTTGTTTTTCCTCCTTGGTTTGGTCCTGTAACGACTATAATCCTCTCTTGATTTTTAAGATAAAAGTCATTACGAACGATTTTAATATCATTCTTAGTAGCTTTTGAAGCAAGCATCATATCAAATACATTATTGCCAAATACTTCTTTTTTATCAGTCAAAATCTCTGGATAACAAAAAGACAGTTCATTTTGATTTATCATTTTTAAATATTCCAAAAATGATATATAAAATTGTATTTCTCTTTCAAATACCTGTATAGTCGTATTCATAAAATTAGAATTATTTTTATAAAACTCTTCTAACTCATAAAAATTATCAGGATACAGTTTTGAAAGCATTTTTACTACTTTTTCTTCAACATGATTTAAATCCAAATAATCATCAAATTCTACTTTATAATCATCTTTAACATTTTTTGTAAATCTTTTAAAAAAAACTTCTATCTCTTCCTCATAATTTTTTTGATTGCTAAATTGTTCAAGTTTTATGCAACTGCCCTGCATATCCAGACAATAACGAATTTTTTTTAATTTTATATCTAAATTTTTTGCACTTAAGGATAAAGAGATAAATTTATCGGATTTTAAATACTTTCCTAAATACAAACGAAAAGAAAGCAATCCTTGTGAATGTAATGTCTCATTGGAAATACTTTTAAAAAACTTTTTGAGTAAATCAGAATACAATAATACAGCATCTAAAAACCAACTTGCTTTTTGGTATATAAAATTCAACTTATTTGAATTTTCCAAAGACTCTTTGAGCATTTTGAAATCTGCTTCAAACTCTTTGAAAATATCAAAAATAGACTGTTTTTCAAGGTCTTTCATAATATTTTGACGATAAAGTATAAGTTTTTTATTTTTAAGGGGAGTGTAAAAAAACGGTTGTAAATCATACTCTTTTTTTGAAGAAATTATTGCTGAAATAATTTGATCTAAATTTAAATCTTTATAAACACAAGAATGGAGTTTACTTTTTTTAAATTCAGGCCCAAAATCATCAAAAAGAATACTTTTGAATTCATTCATTTTATATCCGAATATCTTTTGATGTTTTCTACTCCTACTAAAGTATTTTTAAAAACTTCGGGCTTGTCTATCTTAATTTTTATACTAATAATCTCGGGAAAATCTAACTTTAAAGCTTTGGATATGCCGCTTATTGCATTCTCTAAAGTATCATATTTTTTATATTCCAAAAGATTTTTAATAGCTTCAAGAGCTTGTACATAATCCAAAAAATGACCATCTAAATCATATTCTATCTCAGCATTTACGATTATTTTTTGCTTATTTTTTCTCTCTTTATCCAAAATTCCGATAATAACATCTATTTTTAAATCTTTTATATAAATCTTAAATATATTCATAACCAACCCTTTTATAGATTATAGGCATTTATACTATGCAGCAGTCTCATTATTGACTTTTATTTTTTTCTCAGTACCTTGAAAAAGTCCTATAATATTTGGTATATGTTTATACACTATAATGAAAAATACTATCAATATAGGTGCGTGAGTATGGATAACCGGAATATTAGGATGGATTATAAAAGATGCTATCACCAAAGAAGTCAATGCCAATAAAGAAGAAACAGAAGATATTTTAACGGTTTTTATGCATATCACCCAAACTATTATGGCTATAATCGTCTCTGTGGGTAGCATATAGAGCATAACTCCCGCACCAGCTGCTACACCTTTTCCACCTTCAAATTTCAAGTACGGGCTAAAACAGTGGCCTATAACCACCAAAACAACTATAGCCCACTTTGTCTCTTCACTAACACCTGCCATCGTCGCAATAGCTAAAACAATGATACCTTTTACAGCATCTAAAAAAAGTGTTGTTGCACCCAACTTTTTTGCCAAATCAGAATTTTTCTCTTTTAAAACCCTTAAAACATTTGTTGCACCTATACTCCCACTGCCACTTTGCTTTATATCAACCCCACCTATGTATTTTCCAAGTAACAAACCAAATGGAATACCGCCCACAAAGTATGCTAAAAAATAAAATTGTATATTTATATTTGTTAAAAAATCCATATAATTCCTTTGAAAAATTTAACTAATGTTACCCAAAAATTTGTTATATTGCTATTAATTTAAATAATAAAAATAGAATTTTAATTAATAAAATTATATTTTATTTCTTTAACAAATTTTTGATATAATTACAAAAAATATCCTATATTTACAAGGAACTTATTTTGAATAATGAAGAATTAAAGACCGAGATTAAAAAGTTAAAAGAAAAGTTAAGCGTTACCATAGTAGCTCACTTTTATCAAAAAGATGAAGTTTTTGATATGGCTGATTTTAGTGGAGACTCACTACAACTTGCACAAGTAGCTTCAAAAGATAAAAATCCTTACCTTATATTTTGTGGTGTTGGATTTATGGGACAAAGTGTTAAAATTTTGGCTCCAGAAAAAAGAGTTTTTATGCCAAAAGTCGCATGCTGCGCGATGGCCAAGATGATTGATGTGGATTATTTTGATAATAATGTTAAAATTTTGGAACAAAATGATATAACAAAAGATGACTTTATACCCATAACTTATATAAACTCAAGTGCTGAAGTTAAGGCAAGGGTTGGAGAATACGGAGGTTTTGTGTGTACAAGCTCAAATGCAAAAAAAATTATAGAAAAAGTATTGGCAAAAGATAAAAAAGTTTTATTTGTACCAGATCGCTGCCTGGGTCAAAATGTAGCTATACAAATGGGTCTTAAATCTGCTGTTATAGGAGAAGACAGTGATGAAAAAATAAAAGAAGCTAAAATCATTTGCTACAATGGCTTTTGTTCTGTTCATCAACTTTTTTCTTTGGAAGATATTGAATTTTATAGAAAAAAATTTCCAAATATTCTTATAGCTTCACACCCCGAATGCAAGCCTGAAGTTTGTAATAATTCTGATTTTGTTGGCTCGACAAGTCAACTTATAAAGTTTATAACCACCCTGCCCAAAGATCAAAAAGTAGCAGTCGGAACTGAATTTAATATGGTAAATAGATTGAGAGAGAAAAATACATATATATTATCATCAACTAAACCAGAGTGTCCCACCATGAATGAAACAACTCTAAAAGATTTGTACAATACATTAAAAAGTATAGAGAATAAAACTTTTGAAAATGAAATACAAGTGGATAAAAATGTGATAAAATGGGCAAAAGTAGCACTTGACAGGATGATGGAAGTAAAAATAGATTGAGGCAAAAATGATAAAAAATTTTGTAAAAAAAGCATTACAAGAAGATGTAGGCAGAGGGGATCTTTTCAGACTCATAGGAAAAAATAGAAAAGTTACTGCAAAAATAGTCTCAAAAGAAGGCGGGATACTATCTGGGGTTGATTATGTAAAATCTCTTTGCAAAGTAGAAAAAATAAAATATGAATTTTTTAAAAAAGACTCTATGGTATTAAAAAAAGGTGATGTTATAGCTTCATTTGAAAGCAAAGCTAACAAAATCCTGATGTGCGAACGAACAATGCTAAATCTTTTACAACACGCAAGTGGTATAGCAACAAATGTACACACTTACATGGAAAAATTAAAAGACAATGAAATAAAACTGCTTGATACAAGAAAAACAAGACCACTTCTTAGAGTTTTTGAAAAATATGCTGTAAGGTGTGGCGGGGGAAGCAACCATAGAATGGGACTAGATGATTGTTTAATGCTTAAGGATACTCATTTACAAACTATAGATAACCTTGAAGATTTTATAAAAAGATCAAGATACAAATTGCCCTATACTACAAAAATAGAGGTAGAATGTGAAAGCATAAAAGATGCAAAGTATGCTATGCAGTGCCGATGCGATATGGTGATGTGCGATAATATGAGTATTGAAGATATAAAAGAAGTTGTAAAATATAAAAATGAAAATTTTCCTTATATTTTACTTGAAGCCAGCGGAAACATCACAAAAGAAAATATCTTGGAATTTGCCAAAAGCGGTGTTGATGCAATCAGTAGCGGAAGTCTGATCCATCAGGCAACATGGCTTGATTTTTCGATGAAAATTGAGTAAGATTATAAAAAATGGCTGATGATCAAGAAAAAACGGAAGAGGCGACCTCCAAAAAGATTGAAGATGCCAGAGAAGAAGGAAATGTTCCCAAAAGCCAGGATTTTAGCGGATTTATTACTCTTTTTGTAGCTGTTTTAGTCATGTTTTGGCTTATAAGATTTATGGCCGACAAGATAGAAAATCTTTACAGATACTATATCTCATTTGTAGGAAGTGAGATTACTCAAGATAAAATTTTTTCAATGTCAATATTTACTCTGAAAGAACTTCTTTTAGCAGTATTGCCGATAGCTTTGTTTGTTGCAGTAGCTGGAATACTTGCAGCTTTTATGCAATACGGCTTTGTCTTTACAACTAAGCCTCTTACACCTGATTTAAAAAAAATTGACCCCATAAAAGGGATGAAAAATTTAATTTCTATGAAAAAACTTATAGAAACTGTTAAAGTCATCTTAAAAGTTGCATTTGTCTTTGTCATAGCATTTTATTTTTTAATTACTTTTGTAAAGCAACTTCCGCATGTAATTTATTATTCGATATTTGAGCAAATAATTTGGCTCAGAGATAAAGCAATTTTGCTAACTTCTGTGATGCTTATACTGTTTTTGGTTTTGGCTCTTGCTGACTTACTTATAGTAAGATATCAATATTTTAAAGATTTGAAAATGAGTAAGCAGGAGATAAAAGATGAGTTTAAACAAATGGAAGGTGATCCTATAATCAAATCAAGAATAAAAAAACTTCAAATGCAATTAGCTCAAAAAAGAATGATGCAAGAAGTGCCAAATGCGGATGTCATCATAACAAATCCAACACATTATGCAGTTGCCGTAAGATATGACAAAACAAAAGATACTTCACCTGTAGTAGTAGCAAAAGGTATGGATACCATAGCTTTAAAAATAAAAGAAATAGGTAGAAAACATATGGTGCAAATAGTTGAAAATCCGCCTTTAGCAAGAGAATTATATAAACTTTGCGATATTGATAAAAATATACCTGAGATTTTGTATAAAGCAGTAGCAGAAGTCTTAGCTTTTGTATATAAAAGTAGCAATAAACATAATTTTTAGATTAGAAAGAGTATAATTCAAAATGTTTAAAAAAGCCATAAATCTTATAGAAAAATCAAATAATATAGTTATTGTTTCACATAAAAATCCTGATGCAGATACGATAGGATCAATGCTTGGTCTTGGTATATCTTTAAAAACTATCAAGAAGAAAGTATCTTATTTTAATATAGAAAAAGAATTACCAAAAAAATTTGATTTTTTACCAAGCTATTCAAAAATAAAAAATACTTTTCCAAAATACTGTGATCTCATAATCAGCGTTGATTGTGGCTCTTTCGATAGAGTTGGCATACTTAAAGAAAATTTTTATATACTAAATATAGATCACCATAAAACAAATACTCTTTTTGGGGATATTAATATAATAAATAAAGATTATGCCAGCACTTCAATGGTTGTTTTTGAACTTTTAAAGTATGCAAAATATAAAATTTCACCAGAATGTGCTACCTGCCTTTATACAGCACTTGTAGAAGACAGTGGATATTTTAAATTTGACAGAGTAAATGCAAAAACATTTGAAGATGCATCAGAACTTATAAACTTTGGAGCTAAACCAAATAAAATAGCTAATTTGTTAACTAACAGAAATTCTTTGGCAAAGTTAAGATTGATGCAAATATACTTATCATCAATGGAACTTAAAAAATATGCAAAAATTTGTATCTGCAGGCTTAGTATTGATGATTTTAAAAAAAGTGGTGCACTTATAAGTGACAGTGAAAATCTCGTCCAAATAGGACTCTCTTTGGCAACAGTCGAACTTAGTATATTTATGTATGAATTACAAAACAAACAATATAAAATTTCATTACGAAGTAAAAATGGTATAGATTGTTCCGAAATTGCAATTTATTATGGTGGCGGCGGTCATAAAAAATCTGCCGGATTTACAGTTGATTTAAAAGATATAGATGATATAATTGATAACATTCTAAAAAAGGTTGATAGATGAGAGAGAAAAAAGGTTTTTCAGGCATTATTGTAATAATCATTTTGTTATTGGTCGCAGGGGGAGTTTTCTTTATATATAATTCCAAATATTTTGAAAGAAATGCTCCAAAAATAATTTCACAAAACGAAATATATTGGAATTTAAAGAAACCTCTTGATATACAACTTCAAGATGACAGTGGCATTAAATTTGCTCAGGCTGTTTTAAGTGATGGAAAAAACAATACAGTATTGGCAAATAAAATATATTCAAATCCAAAAAAAGATACACAACTGATGATAAGCCCTCCAAAAGATAGTTTTATGTACAAAAAAAATCACTTTATCCTAACAATACAAGCTGTCGATTCTAGTAAATGGAATTGGTTTCAAGGGAATAAAGCGATAAAAAAAATTAATATTATAATTGATACAAAAAGACCGAAACTTTATGTAATAAGGTCATCTTACGGCATAAGAAAAGGTGGAAGTGCTTTGGTAATTTTCAAAGCGAGTGATAAAAACTTGAAAAGTCTATATATCAAAACACCATTTGGTAAAAAGTTTTACCCGACTCCTTTTTATAAAAAAGGATACTATATATCACTTTTAGCCTGGCCGGTAGAGCAAAAAAACTTCAGTGCAAATATTGTTGCGATTGATAAAGCAAACAATATATCAACAGCTCATGTTCCACTATATTTTAAATCTATGAAATACAGAAAAACAAATATCACTTTAACTGAAAATTTCTTAAATAATAAAGTAACAAATTTCATAAATGATGTTGCACCGAAAATGTCAAATAAAACTCCTGTTGAAAAATTTGTTTATATAAATGAGGCAATTAGAAAGATAAATGAAGATTTAATAAAAAAGGTTACAACTCCCACAGATACTGATATGATATCTAACTTTCATCTAAAACGGTTTTATCCATTGATAGATGCTGCTGCAGTTGCTGGCTTTGGAGATCATAGAACCTACTACTATAAAGGTAAGGTTGTAAGTCATTCTTATCATTTAGGGATTGATTTGGCAAGTATAGCAAGAGCTAAAATAAGAGCTTCAAACAATGGAATTGTAGTATTTGCCAAATTTAATGGGATTTATGGAAACAATATGATTATATATCATGGATTGGGTTTATATACTTTATTTGGGCATTGTTCAGAGTTTATTGTTCAAAAAGGAGACAGTGTTAAAAGATCACAAGTAATAGCAAGAACAGGAAAAACAGGTATGGCACTGGGAGATCATTTACACTTTGGCGTTTATATTCAAGGCGTTGCTGTTTATCCTAAAGAGTGGATGGATCCTCACTGGATGAAACTAAATATATTTGATATAATCAAAGATGCAAAAAATATTATAAATAAAAATTAGCAATAATTTTGCTTTTTTAAACAAAATTATTGTATCATGAGCAATAATTTTAAAAGAGAGGTTTTCTTGAAACAAAGAACGATAGCAAAAATAGTTAAAGGCGTTGGTATAGGATTGCACAAGGGTGATCCTGTTGAGATAATACTCGAACCGCTTGAAGCAGACATGGGGATAAGATTTTTTAGATCTGATCTTAATGTAAACATAGAGTTAAAACCTGAAAATGTTGTAGATACAAGGATGGCCACCGTCATAGGCAACAATAACGCAACCATCTCTACAATAGAACATTTGCTTTCTGCTATTTATGCATACGGAATTGACAATATAAAAATTTCAGTAAGTTCATCTGAAGTCCCAATCATGGATGGAAGTGGAGCAAGTTTTTGCATGATGCTTGATGAAGCGGGCGTGATGGAGCTTGATAAAAGTAAAAATGTTATGATTATAAAAAAAGAAGTTATACATAAAGATGGAGAAAAATATACAAAAATACTTCCATCAAAGATTGCTGAGTATAGCTTTAAGATAAATTTTGACCATCCTATAATAAAAGAGCAAGAATATAACTTTATTTTTAGTAAAAGAGATTATATAAAAGAGATTTCAAAAGCAAGAACTTTTGGATTTTTAAAAGATGTTCAAATACTTAGAAGCATGGGGTTAGCACTTGGTGGTTCTTTGGATAATGCTATTGTATTAGATGAAAAAAAGATGTTAAATAATGATCCATTAAGATATCAAAATGAATTTGTAAGACATAAAATTTTAGATGCTATAGGAGATATGAGTCTTCTTGGCATGCCTATCATTGGAAAATATGATTCTTATGCAGGAAGTCACAGTTTAAACCATCTTCTAACTTTGGAGATTTTAAAAGATAGCTCCAATTATGAAATTAGAAATTTAAATGAAGAATACGAAAAAGAGTTTTCAAGGGTATTTGCATAAAAAAAAATATTGAAGTGGTCGTAGTTTCTTTAACAACACCTTTATTAATCGGTCTTTATTATGACAAACTTATCTTTAAATATTTTTCAAGTAAAGAAAGAGTGAGTGAAGTTTTACCGAAAATATTTAATGATATAGAAATGAATTATAATATTACAGGTCTTTATTATGCCAAAGGACCCGGAAGTTTTATGGCAATAAAAATAAGTTATATTTTTTTAAAAAGTTATGCTATTGTAAAAAATATTTTTTTAAAAGCTACTGATGGATTTTATTTCAATAATAATCAACCTATAAAATCGATAGGGAAAATGTATTTTATAAAAAAGGAAAATAGTATTATTCTTAATTCAGATATTCAAAATAAGCCAGTAGATTTTTCTTTGCCTAATACTATAAAAAGCAAAGATTTCACCAATGATTGTATCCCACTGTATATTCTGCCAGCGGTATAAAGAAGATTTATGACTATACATGTTCCTGCTACTAGTGCAAATTTGGGGCCGGGTTTTGATACATTGGGTATTGCTATCGAACTTGAAAATAAAGTTACAATAACAAAAAGTAAATTTTTCAGCTTATCTATAAAAGGTGAAGGCTCAGATAGAAAAAGATTTAAAAATAATAATCTATTTGTACATATTTTTTATAAAATTTATACTCAACTAAATCAAAGACGAGATAATTTTAGATTTAAATTTTTTAATGAAATTCCAATTTCAAGGGGTTTAGGAAGTAGTTCAGCTATCATAACAAGTGCTGTAGCTGCCGCTTATTATCTTCACAATAAAGAAACTGATAAGAATATTATTGTTAATAAATCATTATCTTTTGAAAATCATCCAGATAATATAGCACCGGCTGTTCACGGTGGCTTTACCGTTTCCATTGTTGAAAATGAAAAGGTTTATACTCAGAAAAAAAATATACCTGATTTTTTAAGAGCGGTAGTAGTTATCCCACGACACCCAATGTCAACTGCAAAGTCAAGAAATATATTGCCTAAAGAATACAATATAAAAGATATTGTTTATAATGTATCAAGAAGTTCTTTTTTAACAGCGACCATACTTAATGAAAATTGGGAGCTTCTTAGGATAGCCTCAAAAGACAAACTCCATCAGGATATGAGAATGTCAAGTATGAAAGAGTTATATTCAGTACAAAAATGTGCTTTGGAAAATGGTGCATTAATGAGTACTCTCTCAGGAAGTGGGTCTTCATTTTTTAATATGGTATATAAAGATGATGTAAAAAATATTGTAAATACATTAAAAATACAATTTCCTCATTTTAGAATTGAAAGTTTTGCCTTTAATAATATAGGATTAAAAGTAAATTTTTGATATAATGAAATCGATAAGAATGTGTATTGCTTGCAGAAATAAAATTGAGCAAAAAAAATTAATCAGATTACAATGCATAAACAAAGATATTGTGTACTTTACCGGAAAAGGGAGAAGTTTTTATATCTGTAAAGAATGTATGATGAAAAATAATAAAAATTTAATCAAACCATTGAATAAATTTTGTAAAAAAAATAACAGCAGCATTTTAAAAATAATTGAAAAACTTAAGGAGAAAATATTTAATGGATAAGGTTCGAATTCACGAAATTGCCAAAGAATTGGGAATGAAAAGTAAAGAAGTCGTAGAAAAAGCACAAGATCTTGGCATAGAAGCAAAATCAGCCAACAGTTCAGTAACACTTGAATCTGCCGACAAACTTGTAAATTTTATAATGAGTGGTGATAGAGGTGAAATAAAAATAAAATCTGCTACAGTTAAAAAGAAGGAAAAAGCAGTAGAAAAAAAAGAGGATACTTCTGTAAAAAAATCACCTAAAGTCGAACCGCTAATAAAAGAAAAAACTCCTTTGCCAGAAAAGATAAAAACAGACAAGGTGACAACAGATACAAAAAAAACTGAACCTACTCCAAGAACTATTAAAGATATTGAAACAGAGAAATCAAAAGAAAATAAACCAAATGAGACTTTGGCAACTGCTAGCATTAAAAAAAGAAGAGGTTTTGTTATTGTTAAGAGAAAAAATACTAAAGAAAAACAAAAAGAAACTACTTCTTCACACAAGATAACTAAAAATTTTGAAATGCCAAAAGCATTTGAAGATGCTACAAAAAAGAAGAAAAAAATCAAAAAGGTCAAAAAAACAACAACCAAAAAAGATAATTCTTCTGCAATTGATATTTTAGCAAACAGGGAGTTAAGTGATGTTCAATTGGATTTTATTAGCGACATGGTTGTTTTGCCTGATTTTAGCATAAAGCATGAAGAAGCAAAAAAGAAGAAAACAAAACAGTTTGATGCAAATAAAGTACAGATGGTCAAAAAACCATCTTTTATTCAACAAGGTATTAAACGAAAATCAAAAAGAAGAAAACGCAAGAGAGTTGAAGAAAAGATTGAAAACATCAAAGCTATCAATATACCAGAAGAGATAAGAGTTTATGAATTTGCACAAAAGCTTGAAAAAAATCCAAGTGAGATTATAAAAGCACTTTTTACTCTTGGAGTGATGGTTACTAAAAATGACTTTTTGGATAAAGATGCTATAGAAATTTTAGCCGATGAGTTTGATATTGAAGTAAATATAACAAATCCTTTAAATGATTTTGACTATGAGCAGGTTTATCAAGCAGGTAATGAAAGCGATATGCAGACAAGACCTCCAATTATAACTATAATGGGGCATGTAGATCATGGTAAAACTTCCTTACTTGACAAAATAAGAACAACTAAAGTTACAGATAAAGAGTACGGTGGTATAACCCAACATATAGGTGCATATACCATAGAAAAAAACAATAAAAAAATAACTTTTATTGATACTCCGGGTCACGAAGCATTTACAAAAATGAGATCTCGTGGTGCCCAGTTGACTGATATTGCTGTCATAGTAGTCGCAGCCGATGATGGTGTAAAACCTCAAACCAAGGAATCAATCTCCCATGCCAGAGCAGCAGATATTCCTTTTATAATAGCAATAAACAAAATAGATAAAGAAGCATCAAATCCCGATCTTGTTAAGTCTGGCTTGGCAGAACTTGATATTACGCCTATAGACTGGGGAGGCGAGTATGAATTTGTTAATGTATCTGCAAAAACAGGTGAAGGTATAGATGAACTTCTTGAAGTTTTACTGCTTCAAGCTGATATACTTGAGCTTAAGGCCAATCCAAATGCTCCTGCCAAAGCTATCATTGTAGAGAGTAAACTTGAAAAAGGAAGAGGACCTGTTGCTACTGCAATATGTAAAAATGGTACTTTAAATATAGGTGACAATATAGTCTCAGGAAGTGCAGTCGGAAAAGTCAAAGCACTTATGGATGATACGGGAAAGCCTATCTCTTCTATTCCTCCTGGTGAAGCAGGTGCCATAGTAGGATTGAACACTATTGCAACTGCCGGAGAAAAACTTTTTAGTACAAAAGATGAAAAAACTGCAAGAGAATTTGCCGGTAAAAGAGCTGAATATGAAAGACAAAAAGAGTTATCAAAATCTACTAAAGTATCTTTTGAGGAATTGAGCTCAAAAATAGCTCTTGGTAAACTCAAATCTTTACCTATCATCATAAAAGCCGATGCTCTTGGTAGCTTGGAAGCAATCAAAGGAAGCTTGGAAAAACTAAAAAATGAAGAAGTAAATGTAAATATAATACACAGCGATGTAAGTGGAATCACCCAAAGTGATATCTCTTTGGCAAGTGCCAGCGAACACTGTATCATAATGGGTTTTAACATAAGGCCTACCGGATCTGTCAAAGAGGAAGCTAAAAAACTTGGTGTTGAGATAAAAACTTATAATGTTATCTATGATTTGATTGATGAAGTGAAAGCTCTTCTTGGCGGATTATTATCGCCTATAGTCAAAGAAGAAGATATCGGTCAAGCAGAAGTTAGAGATGTTTTTCAAGTTCCAAAAATAGGTGCTATCGCCGGATGTATAGTAACTGACGGTGTTATAAATCGCGGTGTTAGCGTGAGAGTTATAAGAGAAGGTGTTATTATATATGAAGGTAAAATTTCATCACTCAAAAGATTTAAAGATGATGTTAAAGAGGTTGCAAAGGGTTATGAATGCGGCATAGGTATCGAAGGATATAATGATATTAAACCTGGTGACTTTATAGAAAGTTTTAAAAAAGTACAAGAGAGAGCGACCTTTGAATAAAAAAAGTATAAAATTACAAAGAACTGAGAGTGTATTAAGAGAAATCCTCTCAGAAGCTATAGCTACACTAAGTGATATGGTTTTAAAAGGATTGGTTATAACTGAAGTTGATTGTAAAAGAGGTAAATATGATGCGGATGTTTATCTTGATCAAGGTTTTTTTGATGATGAAGAAAAGCAATATGTCTTAAAGCATTTGAAAAAAGTTAGAGGTTATTTGGAAAATTATACTCTCCAAAATGAAGGGTGGTACAGATGCCCCAAATTTCACTTTAAATTTGATGAAAAACTTCAAAAAAAACAAAAGATTGATACACTTTTTTCAAAAATAGAAAAAGAATTAAAAATAGGCAACAATAATGATTGATAACGAAACTTTAAAAAATATATTAGAAGATAATGGAGTTACGCTCTATGATACTGAACTTACTGAAGAAAATGATCAAAAAATTTTTAGAATATATATAACTTCTAAAGATAAAATCACTCTTGAAACATGTTCAATAATAACCAAAATAATATCCCCCATTATAGATACAAATCCACCGATTAACGGTCAATATTTTTTAGAAGTAAGCTCTCCGGGTATTGAAAGATCTCTAAAAAAACCTTCTCACTTTAAAAATTCAATAGGAGAATTGGTAAAACTAAAAACAATCCATGCAAAAAAGTATATAGCAAAACTTTTAAATGCCACTGATGCAAATATAATTATAGAAGATAAAAATAAGCAAACTACCATTCCTTATGATGAAATATTAAAAGCCCGCACATATATTCAATGGTAAATGATAAGTTTTTTCTATCTTTGGCTTTAAAAGAAGCCTGGAAATACCAAGGGCTGACATACCCCAATCCTCCAGTAGGTGCAGTAATAACAGATAAAAACAATCAAATTATCTCCATCGCAGCTCACAAAAAACAAGGATTACCTCATGCAGAGTTGGAGTGTACTAAAAAAGCTTACTTGTATCTTACAAATGATAAAAAAATAAATAGTATCAAAGATGCCAATACACTGCATACTTATCTTTTAAAAAAACATAACAATATATTTAATGATTGTAAAATATATGTAACATTAGAACCTTGCAACCATCAAGGTTCAACTCCGCCATGCTCTTTGCTTTTATCAACTCTATGCTTTGAAGAGGTTATCATAGGATCAACTGAAAAAAATAAGATTGCCAAAGGTGGAATAAAGACTTTAAAAAATCATAATATAAAAGTTACAACAAGATGCTTGGAAAAAGAGTGTAATATGCTAATAGAACCATTTTTAAAATGGCAAAAGGATAGATTTATTTTTTTTAAAATAGCTCAAAATTTAAACGGAACTTATGATACAGGCATAATCAGCTCAAACAAATCAAGAGAATTTACACATAAATTAAGAGAAAAAATCGATCTTTTAGTCATTGGCGGAAATACAGTTAGAATGGACAGACCGACATTGGACAGTAGAATGGTTGGTACAAAAGCTCCTGATGTCTTAATCTATTCAAAACAAAAAGAATTTGATAAAACTATCTCTCTTTTTAATATAAAAAACAGAAAAGTTTTTATAGAAGATAATCTAGAACTTATAAAAAAATACAATTACATAATGATTGAAGGTGGAAATAATATGCTAAAAGCAACAAAACATTTAGTTGACTGGTATCTGTTTTTTATAGCACCAAATATCAAAAAAGGGAAAACATTGGATATTGATTTAAAATTGCAAAATATCCATTGTAATCCCATAGATAAAGATTTGATGTGTTGGTTGCGACATAGTTATTTAGATTAAGACTATAACGCTTTCGCAACTTTTTGCATAGATACTTTTTTGTATCTGAATTTATGTATAAATATGGCTAATGCGAGAACAAAAACTCCGGCAATATTTGTTATTTGAATTAAATCAAAATAACTTTTTAAATGAAATACACTATCTTGAGCAAAAAGAAGAATTGTCGCAATTACAAACAAAGCTCTCTCAAAAATAGTCATTTTTATATCCCAAAATCCCTCTGATATAGCAGCTATACCCATAAATCCCGGTATTGCAAAAATGAAAACTTCAATTTTTTCAGGCCAAGTTCCAGTTATTAGCGGACTAAAAGCAAAAAGAAGCGGCATTATATAAAAAGCTTTTCCTAATGATAAAGCTTTAAATCCTGTCCTCATAGGAGGAGTTCCTGCTATCGCAGCTCCTGCAAAGGCAGCCAAACAAACAGGTGGCGTCAAATTTGAAACTTGAGCAAGCCAAAATACCATCAAATGAGCAGATAATAAATACATTGTAGCTTGAGGAACACTAACTCCAGCACTTACAAGAGCAGCCGTTGCAGGATCTAACATCAAACCAACCAATGCCGGAGCTGACAAGACAACCAATACCACATAAGCAGCCGTCGTAGGGAGTCCCATTCCTAATACAATTGCTGCCACGGAAACCAACATAAGAGCTACAAAAAGATTGTTGTTAGACCATTCTATGATTAACTGAGATAGTGTAATGCCGATCCCGGATATATTAATAACCCCGACTATTATACCTATACTAACTAACAAAGTTCCAGTAACAACCATATTTTGGGACCCTTGTGCCAAAGCTTCCAAAATAAGTTTGAAATTCATCCTTTTTGTCTTTGTAAGATATGATGCCGCAATTATTACAACTATAGATATGCCGGCTGCATAAGTCGGAGTAAATCCATATATCAAAAGTGCTACCAAAACAGCAAGTGGGATCAAAAAATGAAAGCCTTCTCTTACTATAGGCCAAGCTTTTTTACTTGTTTTTTCGGCAGCAATATTATGTTTTTTAGCATGTATATGTATGTAAAAAGATATAGAAATAAAATATAAAATTGCCGGTAGAATTGACAAGACTATGATAGTAGAATAAGCAATTTGGGTCATTTGAGCCATAATAAAAGCACCTGCTCCCATAATAGGGGGCATTATCTGTCCGCCTGTACTTGCACTTGTCTCAACTGAAGCTGCAAACATTGGTTTGAATTTAGCCTTTTTCATCATAGGAATTGTTATTGAACCTGTAGAAACTACATTAGCTACCGCACTTCCCGATATTGTTCCCATCAAAGCTGAACTAAGAAGTGCCACATGTCCTGTTCCGCCCTTAAGCCTTGAAGTTGCGACAGAAGCAAGCTCTACTATAAAATCCCCTGCACCGCTTTTCATCAAAAAAGAAGAAAACAATATAAACATAAATACATAAGTTGCAGAAATTGTTGCTATAGGACCAAAGGGTCCCTCACCGGTATAAAACATTCTATATAAAAACCTATGTACTCCCATGCCCTCAAAAGCAAATACTCCGGTTAAATATTGACCAAAATAAAGCAGATATCCTATTGCTATAATTATCATAACAGGTATGATATATCCTGTTGTTCTTCTTAATATCTCAATAGCTAGCAATATAGTAATAGTTGCATAAAATAGATCTGATGGACGCATATTACTATTCGCAACTGCATAAAAACTATCTTCAAAAAATATCATATATATAATGATGCTTGAAGCAAGCAAAGCTAAGAAAATATCATATATCGGAATAATATCTTTAGAAGAGTGTTTGGATACTCTAAATGTTAAAAAACCAAGAGATGCCAAAAGGGAAAAGTGTGCCGCATTAAATCTTAAATTACTAATACCGCCCCAAATATTTATATAAAAATGAAAAAGTGCTATAAACACTGCGTAAACAAAAATAAACTTACTTAAACTTTCTCTACTCATTTTAATTACCTCTGCAAATAGTTTGTGGCGAATTTCTTCACCACAATTTTTAACTGACCTTATGTGCTATATCATATCCGTGATGGGTTGATAAGTTTATTTTGCTATTAATCTAGCAGGAATTTTTAAACCCATCTCCCTATAATATTTAGCGGCTCCTGGATGAAGCGGCATGGGAAGACCATCTATTGCTTTTTGTAAACTCATAGCTAATGTAGCTTTATGAACAGAGTGCAAGAAAGGTAAATTTTCATAAATAGTTTTTGTCAAAAGATAAACTGTTTCTTCTGGAGTATCTTTGGTAACAACTAAAAGATTTGGCTGAGCTATTGTATGTATATCTTTTTTTTGTCCCGGATATGTTCCTGCTTTTATAACAAAAGGTGACCATACAGGATATTTTGCATCTATTTTTTTCAACTCATCAGCATTAAATCCCAAAACAGTGATCTTGTTTGCACCAATAGTTGCGAATGCATTTGTAACAGCACTTGTTGGAACTCCAGCAGGTGTATTCATACCTTCGATTTTTCCATCTTGCAAAGAAGTTGCACTTGGACTGTATCCTAAATATTGAATATCCATTTTGTTATAATCAATTCCTAAAGCACCCATAATAGTTTCAGCCGAAACCCTACTTCCTGAATTTCTACTGCCTATTGAAAATCTTTTGCCATAAAGATTTTTTAAATCCATTATATTTCCGGTTTTAGCAAATTTTTTATAAATGGTAAATTGTTCAACATTTTGCCATAGCATTGTGATACTTCTTAGATTTTTTTTTGGATGTCCCTTGTATTTTCCTTTACCTTGCCATGCCATTGAACCAAATAAGCCCTGAATAATTGCAAAGTTAACTTCGCCCTTATCAATCATATCTATATTTTCACTACTTCCTGCACTTGTCATAGCAGAAAAAGTCATTTTGTGTTTTTTGGCAAGTTTTAAACTTGCAATTGTAGCTATACCAACGCCTACAGGATAGTAGGTACCTCCGGTACTTGCAGTCGCTATGATATACTTATGTTCTTTTTTACCTGCATTTGCTGCGGTAACCAATCCCAAGGCAATAACTGATACTATCAGTAGTTTTTTAAAAACAGATGTTCTTAACATATTCTTCTCCTTAAAATAAATTTTAAAGAAGTATATCATAAAATTGCAAAATTGTTGCAAAATAATTGTAAAATTATTGAATTTTTTCTATTTGATAGCCCAATCCTTTTCTTGAAAGTATAAAATCATCATCAATAATTTTATCTTTAACTCTCTTCATTGTTGTTCTTAGAGTAGAATCTGATACAATTTTATTTTTCCAGATAGCTTTTTTTAATTCTTCGTTACTTATAATATTGTTTAAATTGCCAATTAAGGCTTTTATGAGTAAAGATTCTTTTTTCGAGAGTTTTATACTTTTGTTATTATCATAAAGCATATTTGTTTTTTTATTATATTTGTAAGTTTTATTTAGAATTATAATATCCTTGCCTTCTTTGCTTTCAGATAGACTCTCTTTTTTTATCTTTTTTAAAAGTACAATCATTTTGTCTATATCCAAAGGTTTCACAAAATAACCGGCTATGTTTAAACTTATTGCCCTTAAAAGATAATCCTCATCTTTATAGGCTGAAACAATTATATATTTTTGATTACTATTTAATCTGGTTATCTCTTCCACCATTGTCAGACCATCTATTTTAGGCATTTTAATATCAGTTACAATCAGATCATAATGATTTGCTTTGTCAAACTCATTTTTAAATATTTTATATCCTTCATCGCCATCTTTTGCAACATCGACAATATCAAATAGTGTTTTTAAATAAAATTCTAAAATATCTCTTGCATCCTTCTCATCTTCTACTAAAAGAATTCTTGTTTTATTCATTTTTGTCCTTCATTGGTAATGTTATTTTAAATTCAACACCATTTTTTTTATTTATCACTTCAATCTTTCCTTTTAAATTCTTTTCAATGATTACTTTTGTCATGTAAAGTCCTATACCCGTACCTTGTTTTTCAAATTTTGTTGTAAAATAAGGCTCAAAAATTCTATCTATAATATCTTTTTCAATATTTCCACCATTATTTTCTATTGATATAATAGCAAAACTATCCTCTATTTTTACCTCTATTTTCACAAATGCATTAAAGTTACTTTTTTCTTTTTTTTGCAATAAAGCATCTTTTGCATTATTTAGTATATTTAAAATACTCTGCTTAAGTTCATTTTCATAATTATACAAAACTATTCCGTTTTTACACAAAAATTTTATAGAAATATCATTCTTTTTAAATTGCTCTTCAATTATTTTAAGTGATGATTCTATCAAATTCTTTATGTCAAAACTATTTTTGCTTTTTGAAGGCTTGTAAAAATCTCTAAAATCATCTATTGTTTGAGACATATATTCTATCTGTGTTTTTGCCCTTTGTATATACTCCTGCAAATCTTTTTTTTGGAAGTTTTTATTATCAAAATTATCTCTTAAAAAATGTAAAATCAGTTGCACATTATTTAAGGGTTGTCTCCATTGATGAGATATCGAACCAAGCATTCCGCCCATGGCAGCGAGTTTGTTTTGCTGTATTATATAACTGTCTTTTTGTCTGTTTTTCTCTATCTCTTCGTTAACTTTTAACTTTAAATCCTCTTCAACTCTTTTTAGTTTTGTAATATCATGAATATATCCATAAAGATATCTAACATCCCCCAAATCATCCTTAAGTAAGATAACTCTTGAGTAAATCCATCTTATTTTACCTGCATTATCTACTATTCTGTAAATTTTGGAAAAACTTTTTTGTTCTGTCTTAATACTCAAAGAGATAGTCTCTTTGAGTGATTTTTTATCTTTTTCATAAACTATATCTATATAATTTATATTTCGATGCTCGAAATCATCTTTGAAATAGCCATAACTCTTTATACTGTTAGAAACAAACTCTACACTTAAATCTTTATCGTTATTGCATTTGAATATAATAATTCTGCCATCTTCTACAAGCATTTCTACATTCAATAATTCTTTGGACATTCTTTTATTTTTATCTATATCCATACTCATCATAAGCATTCTTTTGAATGCTTTTTTTTCATTTTTAAATATTCTTCCACGAGCTAAAATCCATTTATACCCATGATTTTTAGTTTTAAGCCTATATTCACATATCAAATGTTCTTTTTTACCTTCTATTATTTCATTAAATTTCTTATGTACATTATCTCTATCTTCTTTATGAATTAACAAAAACCAATCCGCAAAAGATTTTATCTCATCTTTATTGTACTCGGATATATCAAGCCATTTTTTAGAAAAATAAATACTATTTTTAGAAAAATCTATATCCCACATCCCATCATTTGAAGCAATAACAGCAAGCTCGAATCTTTTTTTCCAATGTTGTAAAGACTCTTTTCTTAGATTGAGCCTTCTGTTGTATCTTTTAAAAACATCTTTTACAAATCTTAAAAAAATAAAAGAAAAAATTATAATCAATATTGATACCAACAATATATAAAATACTATTTTCAAAAATAATACTTTATATTTGTATCTAATCTTATTTATTTGTACTATTTTATCTTGCAATATATGTTTTTTATTATAATTGACAGAAATAGCAAATTTGAATTTTTTAAAAAGATATGATTGGTTTTTAAAATTCGTATTTTCATTGTCATGATTTTTATAGTAATTTAAAATTATATATTTTCTCTCATTTTTAAAATTTTTTAAAATTTTTTTTATACTATATGTTTTATCTTTTCCAAAAAAATTATATACTTCTTTGCTTGAAAAATCATAAAGCCAAAAATGATCGTCATGATCTTTTTTTATAGAAGAGTACATAGTATTTTTTGTTATTGACCTTAGATTATTTATAATTGAAAATGCTCCTAAATAATATAATTTATTTTTAGCATGAATTACATCAAAAAAACTTACTCTAACTGTTTTTTTAATATCATCTATCCAATATTGAAAGTTATCATTTCCTTGAGAGTAAATATATTCTTTGACAAGCCTATTGTCTTTATCACTTTTTTTTGTACTGAAAATTAAATTGCTAATATAAGAGATGATATTTTTACCTCTGTAAATCTTTAATCCGTCTTTTTCAAAAAGAACAAAGAATATACCGGTTTTCTTTTCTATTTTATTTAAATACTCAAGAGTATTGTTTATACTTTTGCCATCAAGATTTAATCTTTGTATATATCCTGAAGCAACATATACAATCTTTTGCAATCTTGTTTTTGCTCCTGTTATATTTGCATTCACATCTTTTTTTATATTTTGAACAAATTTTTTTAATCTTTCCTTTTTTTTAAATTCATACTTTATTATTGATTCTTGTTTTATAGTTTCTATTTCTTTATTTTGTTTTGATTCAATAACAAAATATGAAACAATTAGCAAAACTACTGTCAATAAAAATATAAAAATAACAGGAATATAAGTTATAATTTTTTCAATACTCTCAAGATTATATACATTTCTACTTTTTACCATAATAGATTTTATCATATTTTCAAGCAATAGTTGTATAATTGTTTTAAAAAAAGAAAAAATATGTATGATTATCTTATAATAGGCGGAGGAATTGTCGGTCTCAGTGTAGCAAAAACACTCATTGAAAAAGATAAAAAGGCAAAAATAGCACTAATAGAAAAAGAGTATGAAGTTGCCATGCATGCATCCGGTAGAAACAGTGGTGTTTTGCATGCAGGATTTTATTATAGTGCCAACTCACTAAAAGCAAAATTTTCACGAATCGGGAATAAAGAACTTCATCAATACTGTGAAAAAAATAATTTAAAAATCAATAAGTGCGGAAAAGTTGTAGTTGCACAAAATGAAAAGGAAGTGGAAGGACTTGAAGAGTTAAAAAGAAGAGGCGATGTAAACGGAGTTGAGCTTCATTGGATAAGTGAAAGTGAATTGAAAGAAAAATACCCCAACATCAAAACAACACTTAAAGCTCTTTGGTCTCCCTCAACGGCAACAGTTGATCCGAAAGAGATATGCTTAAGCTTGTCTTCTTATGTACAAAAAATGGGAATAAATCTTTTAACGAATACAAAATATTTAAAACGAACCAACAAAAATTCCATTCTAACAAATCAAGGCGAAATCAAATATAAAAGGTTAATCAACTGTGCGGGACTTTATGCCGATAAAATTGCAAAAGATTTTGGATTTGCAAAAAATTATACGATAATACCATTTAAGGGAATTTATTTAAAAGATAAAAATAATATAGCCAACCTAAAAACAAATGCATACCCGGTACCAAATCTTAAAAATCCATTTTTAGGAGTCCATTTTACATACGCAGTAGACGACTCGGCAAAGATAGGTCCAACTGCAATACCAGCTTTTTGGAGAGAAAACTATAAAGGATTTGATAACTTCTCTTTTAGTGAAATGATAAATATATTGTATTATGAATCAAAATTATTTTTAAAAAATGCTTTCGGTTTTAGATCTCTATCTTATAATGAAATTAAAAAATACTATAAGCCTCACCTTTTAAAACTAACAAGCGGACTGTGTGATGATATGAATCTTAAAGGCTTTGATAGTTGGACGCCCCCAGGCATAAGAGCTCAGCTTTTAGATACAAATACCCTTGAATTGGTGCAGGATTTTATAGTTGAATCCGACAAAAATACTATTCATATTTTAAATGCAGTCTCTCCGGCTTTCACTTCAGCATTTCCTTTTGCTAGATGGGTTGTTAAAGAATATTTATGATATAATCTCATCTATTTTAATTAAGGAAAAATACACATGAGCAAAAAAATAAAAATTTTAATCGTTATTATAGTATTGGTTTTACTTATACCTTTTGGATACAAACAATACCTAAACAAAACTATTATATCCAATATCAACAACCTGGATAACAAAGGTTTTATGGTGGTTAAAGAAAAAGATAACAGCGGATATCTCTCAACAAATCTAAGCTATAAATTAGTTATCTCTAATCCAAATCAAATATACAAAGAATTTCTTTCAAAATTGGTTAATAAAACACAAGAACAGTTTATACATAAGTTGATACTGTTACTAAACGGAAGTGAAATAACAGTTGATATAAATATTTTAAATTTTCCGGTTTTTCACAATAATGCTGTAAATATTTACTATACATCACTGCCTCCAAAGATTGCAGATAAAGCAGACTCAAATGCTTTATTACATGAATTATCAATATTCTTATACAACAAAGGCTTAGGAGAAAGTATTGATATAAGTGCTCTTGGCAAAATTACATCAATAAAAGTTAAAAATATTGACAAAATATTTGAGGGAAAAAATGGAAATCTTACTGTAAAACTCAAAGATTATATATCTAATATCGATAAATTCAATATAGAAAAACATTATTATAAATTTAAAGTAAAAAATAAATTATTGGAATTTGACATAAACTCTAAAAACGGTAGAACAATGAGTTCAAATTATCATAAATTAAAATGCGATATAAACAAAGAAGGATTATATGACAGTAAACTTATTTGTGAACTTGGTAAATTTAATTTAAATATCAAAAAATACAGAAATCAAACTTTAAGTTTAGATAATATACTAATATACACAAAATCAAAATTAAAAGCAAACAATATAAATTATGAGTATAAATATAAAATCAAAAATATCAACTTCAAAACAAAGTCTATCTATGGTAGAAAAAATAGTGTAATAATAAATAATTTCGAGTACTCAGGCAGCATCAAAGGTATCAATAAAGATGCACTTGACGATATTTATAATATGCAGTATAAAGGAAAAAGATTTTATTTAAACAAACAGTACCAAAATGCAATTTTAAAATTTATTAACAATGGGTTTGACTTCAATATAAACAAGCTAAGCATAGATTCAATGTCACTTGGCTCTGGAAGTAGAAAAATCACTTTAGGCAATATTAGCATAAATATGAATTTGAAAATACTAAAAAATAATATTAATTTTACAAAAAGAGTTAAACCATTAATGTTATTAAGATATTTAAATCTCAAAATGAATATTTCAGTAACAAAAAAGGATTATAATCTCTTAAAAAAATTAGACAAAAGAAATAAAATAAGCAGGATAACAAAATTGGTTAAATTTGATGGTGGTAATGCTGTATTTGATATTGATTTTGCCAAAGGAAAATTAATCGTAAATGACCAAAATATCTTTTAGGAAGCTTGGCATGCAAGAGAATAATTTAAAAAAACAGCCTTTAAAGACTAAACAAAAATATAAAATGTTTTTTGAAAATTCTCATATTGGGATTGTGTATTTTGATACAAATGGCATAATTATAAATGCAAACAAAAAAGCATCAAATATTTTTCAAATAGAAAAAAATGAAATAAGAGGTTTCAACCTCTTGCAAAATGAACAAAACAAAGACTTGCTAAGAGTGATTGAAAAAAGCATCAAACTTGGTACTGCTGTTTACAAAGGATATCATAAAACTACATATTTAAAAAGAGAAATATATATAGAAATATATTTTGAAGCAATAAAAGATAAAAATGGAAATATCTTATATGTAATTGCATCAATATTTGATAAAACAGTTGAACACAAGGCT
>JALWUQ010000063.1 GCA_026993075.1 Campylobacteraceae bacterium | reverse complement strand
ACAGGCACTGTAAATGGGGGGACAGATGATAGTAATATCATTTGAGTAAATTGCTGATGATAATGTTTGAAGATAGTCAATAAATTGCCGCTAGGTAATTTATTGACTACTCTGTTTTGTTATGTATTAATCATAAGCTTTTTGTCGATGTTTAAAATCTACAACAGCTACAATAAGTTTATCATCTTCGATAAGATAAAAAAGTCTATAATTTCCTATTCTATATCTATAATAGCCTTCTAAATTATCTTTTAATTTTTTTATATTTGAGCCATAAAATGGATTTTCTCTAAGTTGAGGGTATACAAAATTTTCAATTTTTGCATAGAGTTTTTTATCTAGTTTCTTTTTAACTTTTTCAAAAGTTTTAGTTTCAGCAATTTGAAATTTAGACAATTTTATAGTCACCGTTTTTGAAATCCTCTAAACCATTCATTAGGTTATTAACAAGCTCTTTATCTTCTAAGATTTCATTCATTTCATCTTTTTCTACAAATTGTGATGAAGTAAGATATTGCATTG
Organism: Campylobacteraceae bacterium; assembly: GCA_026993075.1. Lineage (GTDB taxonomy): Bacteria > Campylobacterota > Campylobacteria > Campylobacterales > JALSKU01 > JALSKU01. Next base: position 13,047 of record JALWUQ010000063.1, on the reverse strand, counting down.
TTGCAAACTCTATAAAGTTTGAAAGATTTCTTCTTTGTCCATCTGCTGCAAGTTTTATCATATTGTAAATAGAATCATCTACTCTCATTGTAACTGTTTTCATAACAACTTCCTTGAATATTTATTATTCTAATTATATTCAAATTTATTCTTTTTGTCAAATAGTCTGACTTTCACATAACGCTGAGTTCAGCACCATTTAAGTTAAGTTTCAGAATATGCCATAAGGTATTTTGGAAATTAACTTAAATGGTGAATGCTGCGTTTTGTTATTCGTAGCGGAGCGTAGAATGACATAACGGAGCAGGCACAAGAGAGAAATGAGAGAGAGAAACGAGGGTCAGGTGATAGTGATAGTATTATTTTTATACAACTTTCCAATTTATCTATTTTCTAACACAATTCACAAGATACTCTTTTTTTAAATTACTATATCTATCTCCATCAATAAATGCATTAAATATCCAAACTTGAGTAGAATTATATTTTGTGCTTGTCCAATACCACGGAGAGTACAACTTGATTTTCAAATCTACTGTTTTAATATTAGTACGATTATCGTCAGAAGTATCGTTTTTCTTAGAAAACATTAGCAAAAGGTCTTTATACTCTTGCTTACTTGGGAGTCTCCAATCATTATAACCATCATAGACTAAATCACTACAATATTTTTTTGCTTTTTTCCAAGTATATTTTTTCTTACTTCTATTCTCTTGCCACATAAACCCTGTTATTTTATTTATCATGATTTGTTCGCTATTTCTTGATATATTTTGGAGATTCTTGTTTGTATCCTTATTTAATATTAGTTTACCAGCATAAGCAGATACATTAAAAAATGTCAATATGGTGATAATTAAAAGATTTATTTTCATTGGATTCCTTTCTCATTTTTTAACCACAAACAATATTTAGGATTGGAACTCAGGTGATAGTGATGGTGCTGTAAGTTTATTATGAGTGAGGGCAATAATTCAATATTTGCCATCACTCTTAAAAAATAATTTTATCTTGTCGGATTACCGTTTTGATCAAATATTGTCGGGGTTCCTTTTATAAGACCTGATGAGATTAATACTTTCATTTGAGCTATCATTTTCTTTGCAAATTTTTTGTTTACTTTTTTATATGCTTTGTTATTTGAGTCTGAAGCTTTATGCATAAGGGATACTATATCAGCTCCTTTTTTATTTCCTTGTTCAATTAACCAGCTTGATCTCATAGGTGAAGTTTCATGTCCTGGTATATTTAAATAAATAGGTATAACTTTTATCTCTTTTGATTTTTTTATAGTACCTGATAACTCATTTTTTTCATATTCCTGACAATATGGGCAGTTTGGATCTGTTATAAGATAAACTGTTTTTCCATTTGGATTGCCACCTTTTATTGTTAACACCAAATCTTTGTATTTATTATTAAAAAGTGATATCAACTTTTTATTATCTTTAATTTTATCTTTTTTTTGTTTTTTTACAACAGATGATAAAGCTTTTTTTATCTTAACTCTATTCTTATTGATAAAATCAGTAAATATAGTTTTACCATTATTTCTATTTATAATACTGCCGGCTATCATTGTATCTTTGTTATAAAGTAGTAAAAATGGCTTGCTATTGCCTTTTATTATTCCTATAACAGCATGAAGATTTTTAAGATTTATAGCTTTGCCTTCAGCTATAATTTTAATTGATTTTACATTTACTTTATTACGAGTAAAATATTTACTAATATCTTTTTTTAGTTGGCTGTGTCCAGCCGCGAATGATGAGCTTACAACAGCAACACTAAGCAATAACCCAGAGATTATATTTTTCATTTTTATCCTTTTTTTTTGATGATGATATTGTATATTATTTTGGTAAATACAGGGTTAATAATATCAAATAATTTTATAATTTTAGATACTCTTCATAAGAACCTTTAAAATCAATAACTTTATTTTTAGGCTTAAGTTCGATTATTCTATTGGCAAATGCGTCTATGAGTTCTCTGTCATGACTAACACACACTACAGTCCCCTCAAATTTACGAAAAGCTTCTCCAAGAGCTATAATGGCTTCTAAATCAAGGTGATTTGTAGGCTCGTCAAAAACTAAAAAGTTTCCCTGTTCTAACATTATCTTGCTAAGCATCATCCTATGCTTTTCACCGCCACTTATGCCTTTTATGCTTTTTTGTTGTTCTTCTCCGCTAAAAAGCATTCTTCCGAGACATTTTCTAATCTCATCCAAATCTCTTTTTTTCTCAAAATTCTCAAGCCACTCATAAAGAGTCTCATCACCTTTTATTTTATCAGTCGTATCTTGAGGAAAATAACTATACTCTACGGTAGCTCCCCAGTTAACTTCTCCGCTGTCTTTGCTTAATTCTCCTACTATCGTTTTAATCAAAGTAGTTTTACCAATTCCATTTGCTCCGACTATTGCTACTTTTTCACCTTTTTCAAATTTTAGTGAAATATTTTTTAAAACCTGTAAATCGCCATAAGATTTTGAGATATTTAACAATTCCAAAGCTTCATTGCCGATACTTCTTTTTTGTTTAAAAACGATACTAGGCTCTCTTCTTGAACTTGTTTGCAATTCTTCGATATTTAACTTATCAAGTTGTTTTTGCCTGCTTGTTGCTTGTTTTGCTTTTGAAGCATTTGCAGAAAATCTTCGCACGAAACTCTCTAATTCATCTTTTTCTTTTAGTTTTTTATTTCTTTCAACCTCAGCTTGTTTTTTAACTAACTGTGAAGCTACATACCAGTCATTATAATTACCTGTAAATTCTCTTATCTTTTGATAATCCACATCAAGCACATGAGTTATTACGCTATTTAAAAAGTGTCTGTCATGCGATATGACTACAAGTGTACCTTCATGTCTTTTAAGTTGTCCCTCAAGCCAAGATATAGCACCAAGGTCAAGGTTATTAGTCGGCTCATCCAAAAATAAAATATCAGGTTTTGGAAAAAGAACCTGAGCCAAAAGAATTTTAAATCTATCACCGCCTGTTAAAGTGCTGACTAAATTATCGTGAACCGAGTCGTCAAATCCCAACTCTTCAAGCATTTTTTCTATGATCACATCACACTCATACATAGGATCTTCTTCGGCACAGATTATCTCAAGTTTTGAGAGCCTGTCGTTTACTTTTTCATCTTCAAAGTTACCGTCCATATAAAGTTTTTCTTTTTCTTTAATAGCATCATACAACCTTTTATTTCCATATAACACGGCATCTTTTAAAGTAAACTTTTCAAAAGCAAACTGATTTTGCTCCAAAATTCCGACTTTAAGTCCGTTATCTATTGCAACCTCTCCACTGCTTGGCTCCATTTTTCCAGATAGTATATTTAAAAAAGTTGTTTTTCCCGCTCCGTTTGCTCCTATAAGTCCATATCTTTTGCCTTTTGTCAATTCTAAGTTTATATTTTCAAAAAGGATTCTATTGCCATATCTTTGAGTTAATTTTATCGTTCTAAGCATTAGTGCAAATCTTCATTTAATTTAATCTCTCTTTTGCTTTTAAAAGCTTTTATTTGTCCATTTGTGCTGTCTTGCCTAAAATGAAGTCCGTTAAGTGCAGATAATTCAACTCCCTTATATGTATCTTTTACTTCAAGTTTTTTATTATTTACATCATTGATTTTATTTATTTCATTTTCTGTTATTGTGATCTTTGTTCCCTCAAGTATAGATATACCTGCATCAACAATACAACCATCTCCCAAAGCAATACCAGTAACGCTGTTAGCACCAAGAAGAGTATTTTCACCTATACTCACAGGATTTCCATCAGTCCCGCTAAGCACTCCAAGTATACTAGCTCCACCTCCCACATCACTGCCACTTCCAACGATTGCCGATGAGCTTATCCTACCCTCAACCATAACAGGTCCTAAAGTTCCTGCATTGAAGTTGATATAACTAGCTCCAGGCATCACAGTAGTTCCATTTGAAAGCTGTGCACCCATCCTTACTTTTGAGCTATCAAGTATCCTTGTATTATTTGCTGGAATAATATGTTGTAAAAATCTTGGGAATTTATCAACCGAGTCAATATTTGGGTATTCTCCCTCAAGCTTTAAAGCGATTTCATTTGCTCTTAACCAATCAAGCTCTATGGGTATGTTACCACTCCAGGCAACATTCTCTAAAACCCCAAAAGCACCGTTTAGATTTAAGCTTCTAAGTTTTGCCTTACCGAGAGAAAGAGCATAAAGTTTCATATAAACACACTCTACGCTTTTAGGGGCACCATCTTCAAATATAAATACAACCCTATAATCACTCTCATCAACTTCATCCCTGTCTATCAGGCTGTAAAGATATTCTATAACTTGTATATTTTTATGATTATCTTCTGTAACTTCATCCAAAAAAGGATTAAAAGCTTTTATGCATTGTTTTAAAAATCTTTTATCAACTTCAAATATTTGTTCACTTTTGGAAAAATCAACTTTTCTCTCACACTCATTAAGTGCTGCTATAAACACAGCGGCAGTTCCAAAGTTCTCGTTCCAATTTAAAAATGCAAATGAAGCTTGCAGAATTTTATTTCTGTTTAATTGCCCCTTATCGACTCTTGCTATACCAAAACCTATCGGATTTTTGTATCCTTTGATTTTTTTAGTAGATTTAACAAAATCCTTAAACTCTTCTTTTGTTTTTATCTTTTTTATTGACACTGTAATTCCTTAATTTTTTGGCGATTATATCTAAAATATCATTTATTTTCTATAAAATCGAAAAAGTCCAGAACAGTTTGCGGGTTAAATCTATCCTGCCAAAGCAATAATCAAAGCTACAAGAATACTCAAGAGTGCATAACCGGCATAAGTATTGAGACGACCATTATGCATTTTAGCCAAAATTTTAGATAATTTTTGTGTAAAATTTATAACAGGATACAATACAAAACGATCCATCAAATGCACCTCTTCTTTTTTTCTTCTTATTGTTACACGAAAGTGTTCAGCTACGCTTTCATGCTGATTTGTAACTTCAGGATGTAAAATCGTATCAAAAATAACTCTTACAGGCTGTGCAAAGCCGGTTGCAGTATAAGTCATCTCAGGAAATAACTCTTTAATACCTCCATCCCATCTTGGAAGATACACAACTTTCCTTTTTCTTTTAACAAATACCCAAACTAAAACAGCACTAAGTCCTAACAAAAATGCCATCATAACAAACATATAAGAAGTTGACATTGCAAATATTACCGGATTTGCTTTACCACCACGGTGCATGACTACTAAACCTCTTGCAGGTACCAAATCTTCAGCCACTCCCGCTCCGATATCATGAAAAGCCGAAACGAATTTTTGAGGTAATTTATCTTTAGAATTATGATTAGTAAAAAAAGGCGGCACAAGAGCTACGGTTGCACTTTTCCCCACAAGAGGTTCTACGCTTTTATTTATAGTCGGTATAATAAAAGTTGGCAATACCCCCAAGGCCAAGCAAGTAAGAGCTAAAAATGCCATTGATGCCATAGTGCTTTTTGTAACTTCTTTTGCTTTTTGCATAGGCTTTGTTCGCGACATTCCCAAAAAACTCATACCAAAAGCACGGATAAAACAAGTAACCGCAAGACCGGCTGTCAATGCAAGCAAAGCCCCGGCGATTATAAAAGCTATCTTTACACCAAGTGAGCTAAGCTCAACACTGCGAAGGAGCGATTCAAGGATCAGCCATTCACTTACAAAACCGTTAAAAGGTGGCATTGCCGATATGGATAATGCTCCAATGAGTACAAAAAGCCCTGTCCATGGCATTTTTTTAAGTAATCCACCCATTTGATTTAAACTTCTTGAACCTGTCGCATCTTCTATGGCACCTGATCCCATAAAAAGTAAAGTTTTAAAAACAGAATGATTTAAAAGATGGTAAAGTGCCGCCACCAAAGCCATTGCTGCAGCTGTTTTATATCCTGATGATAAAAATATAATACTTGCACCAAATGCAGTTGTAATAATACCGGCATTTTCTATAGAACTATGAGCTAAAACAGTTTTAAAATCATCTTCAATTGTAGCATATAAGATACCTATTATCGCTGTAATCGCACCTGTTATGAGTATCACAACACCGATACCTGTTTGAGATATAAATTGTAAATTGGTATTGACTCTTATGATCCCGTAAAGCCCCAGATTTAAAGTAACTCCTGCGATTATGGGTATAAATGCCGATGGAGTTACACTGTAAGCACGAGGCATCCAAAAGTTAAAAGGTATAAGTCCGCCTTTGATGCCAAATCCAAAAAAAGACAGAAGAAATACAACCCATTGCAATCTTGCACTCAAATGAGACCCGTTTGCACCTATCCCGGCAAATGAAAGAGTGCCGGCATTTTGTGCCAACAATACTAAAGCCACCAATATAGCAAGAGTGCCGGCTTCTCCAATAGCCAACATTACATATCCCGGATGTTCCTTCTTACCGCTATTTACCAAAAAATATATAAATATAGACATAACTTCCCATGACAAAAGAAAGAAAAATACATTACTTGCAACCAATACCAAAATAATAGAAACCAATAAACTTAAATAAATTGCCGGTATAAAAGTATTATAATTTTGCGGATTTTTTGAAATCCTTGTTGATGCAAAAACCGAAGCCGGCATAGCTGCTATAGCAGTTACAAGTAAAAAAAATGCACTTAAATGATCCACTGTTATACTCAATTTACCAATTCCTCTAATTTCCCATAAAGATAAAAGATAGGGATTGCTTCTAAAAAGAACAAATGCTGCAAATATAAAAAGTACAAGTGAGCCTGTCGCTCCGGATAATCCAAGCATCGCAACTGACATTTTTTTAGGCAAAACCAATATAGCAACAATACCTATAAAATATATAATAAATACGGATGCAAACAATAAATTTAAATTATCCATTATCTTTCTCCTTGACTAATTGTAACAAGCCTTCTAAGATTGCAAGAGGAGGAGGTGGACATCCTGGTATTTGTATATCAACAGGCAGTATCTTCTCAACTCCTTGATTGACAACAAAACTTTCCTTAAATACTCCTCCACTTAAAGAACAAGCACCGACAGCCATAACTTTTTTTGGTGTCGGCATAGCATTATAAGCTTTTAAAAGTGCTGTTTTTAAGTGTTCGCTTACAGGACCGACAACTAGTAAAACATCTGCTTTTCTTGGCGAAGGAGTTACAAAAAATCCCAATCTGTGCATATTATAAAAAGGATTATTTAACAGTTTTACTTCATTAAGACAAGCACCACAATCACCGGCATCAACCACTAAGATATGAATTGAGCGAGAAAAACTTTTTGAAAAGCCGGTCTGTTTTTTTTGTAAAACAGACCATTTAAATCCATCATCCCAAGATATTGGTTTTTCAACATTTCGCAAGCAACGATAACAATGAACACAATCCTTTGACTCTATCATAACTTTATGATTTTTGTAATACAATGCATCCATAGGACAAAGTGATATAAGGGCTTCATTATCAACCTCATCACAATCTGTACTTTTTGGAAAACCAGGTGTAATTCCGAGTGTTTTTTCATCCTCTTTTGGATAAGAGGTAGTAACAATACCGGTTTTCAAACCTTTTTTAACCCAGCTGCTCATATCCTAACTCCTTCCTTACTTATCATTTTCAGCTACACTAAGCCCAAGAGTTGCCAAAATAATGGGTAAATCTTGAAATGCATATTTTTCCATTGCAACATGAAATCCATGCCAATTTCTAAAAGAGGGCATAAGCATACGGTAGCTCAACAACTTTTTATTTTCACCTATTTTTACTCTGTGCCAAGAAGCTCCTCTTGGTGCCTCAATGCCTACAAGTGCCGTGCCGGGCTTTATATCCATTTTTATAAATATTTCACCTTCAGGCATTAACAAGATAACTTGTTCCAAAATCTTAGCAGACTCTCTTATCTCGGTAAATAAAACTCTTAGCCTTGCATATCCGTCACCCTCTGTTTCATTGGATATATCAAATTTTAATTTATCATATTTTAAATAAGGTTGAAATTTTCTAAGATCGTTAAGGTAGCCTGATCCTCTTGCCATTGGTCCTACTAAGTCATGAGTTTTAGCCTGAGCAGCACTTATGACTCCAACTTCTTCTAACCTATCTAAAAAGCTGCTTGTGTTTATCAAAAACTCTTCTATCTCACCCAACTCTTTTACAATATTTTTGATTTTCTCAACACTATCTTTATATGTCGATTTATCACATTCATAACTTAATCCACCTACAACACACAAACCAAAAAAATAGCGATGTCTTGATAGAATACAAGAAAGCCTTAACATCTCTTCTTCCAAGATTCCAACTTGAGAAGCAGCCACAACCAATCCGGTTGAATTACAAATTGCCTCAATAGTTCCTATATGATTTCTTATCCTTTCTATTTCTGCAAAAAAGACTCTTAGAACTTGAGCTTTTTTTGGTACTGTTTCATTACTTAATTTTTCAACTGCCAAACAAAAGCCAAGAGCATGAGAAAAAGCGGTAGTACCGGCAGTTCGTTCAGATAAAAGGAGTACATTTTCTATCGACTTTCCCTCAGCAATTTTTTCAATACCTCTGTATTTGTAAAACAGTCTTGGAAAAGCACGAATAATCTCTTCACCTATAGTTTCAAGCTGTAGGTGCACAGACTCCGCTTCAGCAGAAAAAATAGGACCTATGGGCATAATAAATGAGCCCTCTTCTTCAACTATCTTTCTAGGCCTGTAATATTGTCTGGGTTTGCGATTGAAAAGAGTTTTATCTTTATCAAAACTTTTTCTCATAGGATTTATTCCCTCTTGCCAAACATCATCATGTAAGATAAAATCCCCGAGTCTTGGATGATTTTTAAAATGCACTCCATAAAGATCTTCAGCTTCTCTTTCATACCAATCAACCGCATGAACTCTTAAACTTACACTCTCAAAGTTTTGTGTATTTAATTCATCGGCCGTTATGACATTGACAAAACCCTTTTCGCCTTCACCAACAAAAAGGTAATAAAGCTCTAACAAAGCATTTTCTTCAACAATTAATCCGGCAAAATGATACTCTTTTTCATTGAAAAGCCAATCACAAACCAAAGGTGTCTGTTTGTGGCTACAATATATCTTTAATGTATTGGATGCTGTATCAATAACAGGCTCTGTCTCAAAAGAGAAAAGAGTTTTAATTTCAGCGGTAATTTTTCTTATCAACATTACCAACCTCCTACTGTAGCTGCTGCCAATATGGTTAATTTATATAAAACTTCCGGTATATAAAGACCAAATGCGATAATAGGTATGAAAGCAATTGCAAAAGTAATTTTGCTACTTATGGGCAGAGAGTATGATTTGTTATCAATAGAGCTTTTCGCATCATCCCTGCCAAATACCATGCGACTTACATGGTTCATAATGGCAAAAAATGCAATGGCAATAAAAATAACTAACAATCCTACCGTTATATACTCACCTTTAAAAAGTCCTGCTTTTATGATGGAAAATTCACTTAAAAAAAGCGCAAAAGGTGGAGCACCGGCTATGGCCAATCCTCCAAGAAGAAGTGCTATGGCACTTACGGGTGATTTTCTTATCAATCCTCTTACTTTGGATATTTCTCTAGTACCCATCAAAAGCAACACTCCTCCGGCAGCATAAAAAGCGAATGATTTGGTTATGGCATGTCCTATTATCTGCAAAATCGCTGCAATGTGCGCCAAATTTCCACCAAGACCGAATGCAACTAAAATGATACCCATGTGCTCAACCGTAGAAAACGCAAAAAGTCTTTTAAAATCTTTTACCTGCAAAAGTAAAAAAGCCGCACTACCTACGGAAATCAAACCTACGACAATCAACCAAGTGTTTACATCAACTGCCGATGCGGCAGCTACGATGGGAAGTAAACGAAGAATTACATAAAGTATGGCTGTTGTCTCAACTCCTGAAAGCAATGCACAAACAGGACTTGGGGCTTGCGAGTGAGCATCAGGTAACCAAGTATGTAAAGGAACTAAACCGACTTTAGCACCAAAGCCTACTAAAATAAATACAAAAGATGCTTTAAGAAGTACAGGCGACATATAAGGAGCGGCAATCAAAAGTGAATCCCAGGTATAATGCTCAATTCCTACCTGTCTTGCCGCCCAATAAAGTATCAAAAATCCAAGTAGTGCTATGGCTGCTCCCATAATAGTAAGAACGATATATTTCCAAGCTGCTTCGATAGCTGCACTTGTATTTTCAAAACCTACCAACAATACTGAAAAAAGTGTTGTCAATTCAACCGCTATCCAAACGGAATTGGGCTCTTGAATGAGTGGTATGATAAGCATTGAAAAAACAAAAAGATTGAAATTGATATAGTATGTTCTAAAACTGCCCGGCTTTTCAAATCTCATATATCCTATGGAAAAAATCGAAGCTGTGAAATAAACAAACGATACCAATAAAAGAATAAGAGCACCTAATGCATTTAAAGCCACCCAGTCGGCTATGGCAACTATCGTATGGCTAGAGGAAAAAACAATATCCAAAGCTATATGAACACTTAGTCCAAGTGTAATAATAGAGCTTAACAAAGTTATATAAGTTGCCATGCGGCTGTCATTTTTTGAAAAAGAAGATACAAGAGCGGCTACAAGTACAATGCTGACAAACAATATAAGAATCATTTTTTAACTCCTTCTTTAAGTTCTGAAAGAGTGCCTACTGAAGTAGTACCTATATGCTCATTAACGGTGCGGGTTAAAATACCTATAACAAAAGTAAGCATAAGAATATCAAATGCCAGTGCCAATTCGGCAATGAGTGGAAGATCCGGTGCTATCGCCACCCCTGCAAAAAATGCTCCGTTTTCCATAGCTAAAAGCCCTAAAAGCTGAGGAACCGCTTCTCTTCTTGCTACCAAAGTATAAGCACCCAAAAAAAGTCCTGCCAAGCCGACAGGAACATTTACATGAATAATACTTAAAACTCTCTGGGTTTGAATCCAAGGCAAACTGATAAAATAAGCCAATATGGTAAGAATAAGAGCCAATATAAGAGAGGTTGGAATATTGAAAACTTGTGTAACTTCTCTTCTTGTGTAAATCTCCTCTTTTACCATTCGTTTTAAAAGCATTGGCATAAACCAAACTTTTGTTATGATATTAATACCTCCAACTGCAAATAAATCTAAAGAAAAAGGTTCTATGCCAAGCAAAAAGGCTGAACTTGCCAGAAGCAAAGACTGGATGATAAAAAAATTAAGACTAGCTCTTATCTGTCTTGTGGCAACTATTCCAAAAGCCGATATAATAAACAGTCCTCCCGCTAACGCATTTAGATTTGTTATCAGAGGCGTTGTGCTTTGTAAAACTTGCATCATTTACTCCTTTCTACTCAAAAATGCTTGCAAGCATTGCAATTACCGCAATAACAAATGCTGCACTCAAAAATTCACTTATTCTAAATAGCCTAAGTTTAGCCAATGACGACTCAATAACAACAAGAAACAAAATAAAAATAAATACTTTTATTAAAACAAGTGGAATTGCCAACAAAATAGCTCCCCAACCAAGAGCACTCGCAAGTCCCCACGGTGAAAAAAGTACATTTGAAAAGATAATCATCAAAACAAAAAATTTCATCCATCCACCCCATTTCATCAGTGCTGCACCGACTCCAGAGTATTCCAAATCTTTTGATTCTTCAATCATTGCCAATTCAAAATGACCGGATGGATTGTCAACTGGGATTCTACCTTTTTCTGCCAAAATAAGCATAACAAATGCAAACAGAAGAAGTATATGAGAAGGCTCGAAAAAATTTGATACGGGTGTAACCCATTTTTGTTGGACTATATAAGGTATGGTGGAACCGGCGACAAAAGATACTGTAAAAAATACTATAAGAAAAACAGGCTCGGCCAAAAAACTAACCATTCTTGTTCTACTTGCTCCTATAGCTCCATAAGGATTAGAAGTATCAATAGCTGCCAATACAGCAAAAAATCCGCCAAGAGCCAATACAAATCCAGCTCCTACCATATCGGACATAAATGCCCAAAAAAGCGGATAACTTGTCAGTACAGGGATAAGAAGTGTTACAAATATCGGTGCCATAAAAACGATATAAGGAGTTACTCTAAATATCCAGGTACTTTCTTCAGGAATAACTTCATCCTTTTGGAATAGTTTTAAAAGATCAAAATAGGGCTGGAGAATGCTTGGACCTTTTTTGGATTGGACTATCTCTTTTAAACGATTTAGCACTCCCATTGCCAATGGAGAAAATAACATAACAACTAAGACTTGCAGTATATTAAATAAAATATATTTACTCATCTCTAAACTCCTTTATACAAGAAATTATAAGACAAAATCAATACCGAGAAATTGTATTTAGGGTAGGTATAAGTATAACAATGAGGCATATTTAGAGTTCTCCTTATATATATCTTTCGGACAATATCATAAACTTAAAACTTTCTATCATATATTTATGACTCACAAAGTTTATATGTTTAAGCAACAGGAGTCATTAGCTTAGTCCAAGCAGATATGCGGAGGAACTCCATCCCCAATATTTGTTTGCAATTATATTATAGAGATTAAAAAAAGTCAAGTAATTAAGAAACATACTATTAAAATTTTATTGATACACATTCAATCTAAAACTTATTTATAACTAAATGTAGAACTTGAAGTTTTACGGGTATTAATCAATGATTATAGATAGGATTTAGAAACATTTTAATGACAAAAGTTGAGTTATTAAATAAAATTGATTTAAATTAATTTTATTTCGGTTTTTTTTGATTTAAGTCAAGGATATTTTGATTTGTTAATGATATTATTTCGCTCGTATTATGATTTATGATTAATTGTGGGTAGCATTACTTGAGTGGGTGAAAGGCCATTTTGTTAGATAAAATATTTTAAAAAAGGAAAATAGAATATGAATAAAAAAGCATCATATATCTTTAAAAAAATGCGTTTTTTTAAAGAGCGGGAAGTGTATTCTAATGGTTTGAGTTCATTAAATTCCCAAGGAAGAGAATGGGAAAATTTTTATCGCAATC
>JALWUQ010000062.1 GCA_026993075.1 Campylobacteraceae bacterium | reverse complement strand
CTACAACACTTCTTAAGTCTCTTAGATGTTGTGAAACAGATAAATATAGCTCATTGTTCTCTTTCCAAGATTTAGGCATAAAATCATCGTTTGTTACGACATATATATCCAAATCACTATCTTCATTAGGTTTGCCATAAGCATAAGAGCCAAAAAGTATGATTTTTTCAGGATTTAAGGGCATAAGTTTTTCAACAATTTGCTTTTTTATTAAAGGGGACAAGCTATTTTTAATTTCTCTTGTTCTAGTTTCCATAATCTAATCATCCTCATTTATAAATGGATTTAATATTTTAATATCAATTTGACTAAAATCTTTTGTATTTCTATTTACTAGTATCAAATCATAGACTTGTGCTGTTGAAGCTATGATATTATTAGCAGTTTTATCTTTCATACTCATCTCTTAAGCATTTTTGCCATACTATTGGATCAATTTTTTTTAATGAAAGCAGACCTGCTGTTTGTTCAAGTATATCTTGTTTTGTTTTTTTATTTATATTTTTACTTGAATCAGGAAGAGAAAATACAAGTATTTCAACTTTTTGATTAATATACTCTTTTGGTATGTCAATAGAATAACTTTCATTTCTTGGTATGATGATTTCTCTTAACATTTAATTCTCCTCTTCAAAAATGTGTTCAATTGTATTTTTTAATTTTGGTAATTTTTGTCTTATGACATGTTCGATTACTGAAAGATTGACACCTTCGTAATCATGAGCTATATAAATTCTAACATCATAACTACCTTTTATATCTTTACTATCAAATTTATCTAGTGTTGAAGTCTCGCCTTCTTTTTTTAGTTTGTTAAATTGTTCTGCTATAGAAGTTAGATGCATAAGTATTGAAGCTCTTGTTGTCTCTTCATCTTCGAGAGCAACAGAAATAGAACCAGTTTTCTTACATATGTTTTGTATAAATTCTATTTTTTTGTAGATGATTTCTAATCTTCTTTTTGCTTTAGACATAAATCACCTCTTTTTGAATATATTCTTTTATATATGTTTTACTATCTAAGTCAAAAATATCACTTTTTTTATGAAATTTGTTCATTATCTGTTTTTTTATATTTTCTATTAATTCAAAATATTCCCAAACATCATGGTTTTTTAGATAGTTTTCTTTTAGTTTTATAGCTATATCTATATCACTATTTTCAGAAGCAGTATCTTTAGCAAAACTACCAAAAAGCCCAATTTTTTCAATACCATATTTTTCAAAATCTAATTTTTTATCAGCAAGGTATTTTAATATCAAGGGGGTCAGGGTTTTACTTTTTACTTTTTTATTTGTTTGCATATCAATTTTCCTCTTTTATAATTATAGCTATATCTTTTTTTAATTTTGGTAGATGAACTCTTAATACTATTTCAAGTATTTCATCATCTACGCTATCATAATCATGTGCAATAAAATTTCTTACAGCATTGATGCCTCTCAAATCAGTTTTTTCAAATTTTGAAAGTATCTCTAACTCATTCTCTTCTTTTAGTTTGTTAAATTGTTCAGCTATTGATATGAGTTGCATTCTTGTTGCTGGTCTATATACTCTATCTTGCAAGGTTGTCATGATTTTTCCATCACACTTATGGATAAAATACTCTATATCTTCTATTTTTGAATATATTAGATTTAGTCTATTTTTCATAGCTTTATTAACTCTTTTTTTATATTTTTATTTAATTGACTGTTGTTACCATTTAGGGATATTAGATCTACTTTTTTATGAAAGTTTTGTTCAAGCTCTTTTTTGATCTCTTCAATTCTTAAAAGTTTTTTGAAAGCATTGTCTTTAAAAAAAGCATCATGGTCAATTTTGTAAGCAATATCTATATCACTAAAATCATCTTCATATCCTTTAGCATACGAACCAAACAATCCCACCAACTCAAAGCCTTCACAAAGGTATATTTCTTTAAATTTTTTTAATTTTTTTAAAGGGGACAAAGGGGACAGGCTACTTTCCGTTCTTTCTCTTGTTTCGGCACTCATCGTCTAATCCTCCTCTTTTAGGATTTCTTCTATGGTTATTTTTAGTTTTTCAGTATGTTCTCTTATGATGCTTTCTATTATAGTTTTATTGACACCTTCATAATCATGAGCAATAAAGTTTCTAACATCGTATGAGCCTTTTATATCATCTTTGTCTAATTTAGTATATAACTTAGTAAGTTTATTGAGGCTTTCTCCGATTTGCAACAGACACATTAATGTTGCATCAAAGCCCATCTTGTCGCTTAATAGTTCTTTTATTGTATTAAATCTATTTTTAAATAAATTTATATCTTCTATTTTTTCTAGTATAAAGTAAAATTTTTTTGTATCATGCGACATATATTGCACCTTTCAAAGCAAATTTTTGAAATGTTTTGCTATGGTTGTCGATAGTTGCTAAATCTATTTTGGTATGAAAAATTTCTTTTAATTCATTTTTAATTTCATTAAGTCGAATAAAAGCTTTAAATCCAGGGTATTTTTTTGAAAATAAATTCGGTTTTATATCGTATAGTATATCTATATCGCTATCTTTATTCGCCGTATTATCTGCATATGATCCAAATATACCCAATAAAATTAAACCTTCTTTTTCATATTTTGGTTTAATTTCTTTAATTTTCAATAAAATATTTTCTTGAACTAAAGGGGATAGGGTTTGACTTTTTACTTTTTTGTCTTTTATCATTTAAATCTCCTCTTCTTTGATCACTTTTTCTACATGTAAAGCAAGTTGTTTTAAAATGTCTATGTATTTTTCTGCATCATCCAAATCATCATGAACAACAGCATATCTGCCATCCACTGTAAATTCAGTTAGATCTGTAAGTTTTTCAATACCATTAGATATTTTGATGTTGTTTTCATTTAGTATATTTATCAACTCTTCAATATCATGAGTATGTGGAAACTTTATATTTTTAAAATCTAACAAACTTTTTATAGATTTTTCTGCACACTGCTGTAGGTGAAAATATATGATTTCTAATTTTAGTTCTAAATTATGATTATTATATCCATCTAACAAATAATTTGCAGCAACAAAATCTTCTTTTGCTTTTGTGATAAGGATTTCATATTGTTTTAAGAACTCCACAACAATATCCCTTTTTTATCAGCTTCATAATACACAGAATTTATCTCATTTTTATAAAATTCAAATTCATCTATCTTTGGGTTGAGTATATCTTTTGGCATTCTTATACTACTGAGTGCTTTTCTGATTTTTGCTCTGTCTTCCCATCTGTTTTCATACTCTTTTCTAATCACACATATATCCAAATCACTATCTTCATTTGGCTTACCATAAGCATAAGAGCCAAAAAGTATGATCTTTTCAGGATTTAACGGCATAAGGCTTTGAACTATCTGTTTTTTTATCAAAGGAGTTAGAGTTCTACCTTCTACTTTTTGATTTATATACATATCCGTTCTCCTTTCTTATCACGTAAAGGAAAGAGTGACAAAAGTATCCAAAAATCTTTATAGATGAAAGATTTGCTACCCAACCACCCACCTTTGTAGCATATAGAAAATATTAAAAAATCACTATAATATCCCCAATAAAACATTTTATAATGTTTAGCTTTAACTTTTACTTAAATAGTTTGAAATCTTATCCACT
>JALWUQ010000061.1 GCA_026993075.1 Campylobacteraceae bacterium | reverse complement strand
ATCATAGATTATATAATAAATATCTAAAAGTCTAATTATTTTCACTAAATTTTAATATAAATTATTGTAAAATTCTGTTCTTCATTGGGCAGATGGGAGAGCTGGTTTAATCCAGTCGCCTGGAACGCGGCCGTAGGGAAACCTACCGGGGGTTCGAATCCCCCTCTGCCCGCCATTAACTAATTTTAAAATAATAAAATATTATATTATTACAGAAACTGTTAAGCTACAAAAGAATAAAATTATATTACTTTTTTATAAAGGATATTATAAAATGTTCAAAAATATTAAAATTAAACAAATCCTTCTATATGTTGCTGTCTTAATCATTGGTATCTTGGTGATAAATGGTATAATAGGTAATATAAAATTAAATAAAATTAAAAGTGATGCCAATTTACAGGCAAAAAATGTTTTACCTAAGTTAATAGAATTTTTATCTTTACAAAGGAGTGTGTTAAATCTTCAACAAGTTGCAACTACAGTATCTCTTACTCGTGACATGAATAGGATAGATGATATAAAACAAGATTTTAAAAAAGGCAATATTGTTTTGGATAGATTGATAATAATGACTAAAATAACTCATGAGATTAAAATGATCACCAGTTTAAAAAAATTTAAAAAAGAATTTACAAATTTTTATCATATTGGTTACAACATGGAAAAAGCATATATACTCAATGGAAGTGTTGCGGGTAGTGATTATTTAAAAAAATTCAATGTTAAAGCTATTGATCTTACAAAAAATTTAAACCAATGGGTGAAAAAATATAAAGAAGAATCTCTGTCAGTATCAAAAGATATCGGTATAAATGTAAAAACAGCTATCATTAGTAATATTTTGTTATCTTTTTTAATAATTATAATAACTTTTATATCTTTTATTATAATTATTAAAATTATTAATCCGATTAAAAAAATTGAAACCTATATTGCAAAGCTTGCTAAATTAGACTTTACTCATAACTTAAAAATTGATGGCAAAAATGAGATTGCCATTATCTCTCAAAACTTATCTTCTGTTGCCTCGCTTCTTAGAGATTTTATACATGATGCTAAAGCAACTTCCAATGAAAATGCTTCCATTTCAAATGAACTGTCAACTACAACATTAAGTGTTGGTAAAAATATGGAAAATTCTGTAGAAGTTGTAAATGAAGCAGCTGTTCATGCCAGGGATATCCAAGACGAAATAAAAATAGCTATACAGAATGCAGAGTTAAGCAAGAAAGATGTAATAGAAGCAAATAAAAATTTAGAAAAAGCTAAAGATGATGTCGTATCATTGACTTCAAAAGTTCAAGATACTGCCCAGATTGAGTTGGAGCTTTCTGAAAATATGCAAACACTCTCAACAGATGCAAATGATGTTAAAAATATTTTAAATGTTATAGCAGAAATTGCTGATCAGATTAATTTATTGGCTCTAAATGCAGCCATTGAGGCAGCAAGAGCAGGAGAACACGGTAGAGGTTTTGCCGTAGTTGCAGATGAGGTAAGAAAATTGGCGGAGCGGACGCAAAAAAGTTTAACAGAGATTAATTCAACCATAAACATCATCGTTCAGTCTATCATAGATGCTTCTTCAAAAATGAGCCTTAATTCTAAATCTATACAAAAGTTGGCAAATATCGCAAAAAGTGTTGAAAATAAAATAAATTTAATAGTTGAAATGGGTAATAAAACCGTCCTTTTCAGTGATAAAACAGTAAAAGATTTTGAGACAACTGGTAAAAATGTAAAGGTAATTGTTGATAAAACAGATGAAATAAATAATATTTCTTCAATAAATGCAAGAAGTGTTGAAGAAATTGCATCTGCAGCGGAACATTTAAACATGCTTACTGATAAACTAAACATTAAACTTGAAACTTTTCGTACATAGAATTATCTGTTCTATTTGGTTTTAAAGTCAGTTATTAAGAGATTATCTTCTTCTTTTTTTGGACAGAAGTATCTGCTGATATACCAGGTAGCTACTTCATATGTGGAGTATGATATCTCTCCTTGATCTGGAGTTATGGATGTAACTCTCAGTTTTGAGGTGACCATTCCAAACACTATCTCAAAAAAAATAAAAACACTCACACCTATAAAAAAAGTAAAATCATAGATATACCAAAGTATTGCACTTATTAAAAAAGGAGCTAAAAATATAGATATTGTTAAAAGGATTGCCAGCAGCTTACAATGTCCATATAGCTTTGGTAAAGGCTCAATCGGTGGAATACCCTGCATATCATTTATTTAAGATTGGTAAAATTGATCGGAATTTCAAAATCTTTTGTTTCAACAGCTTTCATGCAAACTTGTAAATCATCAATTGATTTTGCAGTTACCCTTACAATATCGCCCCTTATTGAAGCTTGGACTTTGAGTTTCAATAATTTTATATTTTTTACTATACTTTTTGCATCATCGCTTGATATAGAGTCAATTATATTTAAGTAAACTTTAGTATTTCCTCCACTTGCGGTTTCTCGTTTTTGTTCTTTTAAGGCTTTTGATGAGATTCCTCTTTTTATAATTTTAGAAATGAGTATATCTTTTATCGCATCTGCTTTATTATCACTAGATGATAACAAAGTTATGATTTTATTTTTTTCATTATAATCAATATCAGCCTTTAATCCCTTGAAATCATATCTATTTGCCACTTCTTTTTTTGTCTGCTCAATTGCATTTTTTAATTCTTGTTTGTCAATCTCCGCACTTATATCAAAACTATGTTCTTTTGCCATATTATTATCCTTTTATAAAATTTGATTTACAAATTGACCGTAAAAGCTACTTTTTCTTTCTTTTTTTCTTTCTTTTTTTCTTTTTCTTGTTGATATTTGTATCTATTACTTCAACACTTTCTACTTTAGGTAAAACATATTTTTCATTCATAAGATGCAGTATATTTTTTAATTGCTCATCTCGTTTATTGAATATCCCTTCCAATTCTTTTTTTGACTGTTCTAATAACTTTACCCTTTGGATAATTAGATCATTATTTTGAGATTCAAGATATTTTACTTTTTCTTTTAACTCTTTAACTTCATTTTCAAGGTAGCTAACATATTTATCATTGATATTTTTGTTTGTTTGTTTTGTTTTTGACATAGTTCTTATATTATTTGTATTTCTCTCATCAACTACTACATATTTTAACCCTTCTTCTGTAACGGTTGATAATTTCCCCCTTCTAACCCTGTTATAGATAGCTTCTTTTGTTATATTAAAATATTTGGCTGCCTGGGAGACTGTTAATTTTTTCATTATTTTTGCTTTATATTTTTTATGATATTTTTGGCTTGTAGTAAAGATTTGTCTATATCGCCATATACCAAAGCGACTGCCATTCTCCTTCCTTTGTGTGATTCAGGTTTTCCAAATATCCTTAAAAAGCTGTTATTTGAGAAAGCATTTTCAGGTATATCAAAAGTTGGCACAAAACTGCCACAATCACTTTTAAAGGCGGCACTAACTCCACTGCCATAAGTTGTAAATTCAAGTGGCAATCCTAAAACAGCTCTTAAATGAAGTGCAAATTCGCTTTGACTTTGCGTTATCATGGTCACCATGCCCGTATCATGTGGTCTTGGGCTGACCTCACTAAAATAAACTTTATCTTTTTTTATAAATAGTTCAACTCCAAAAATACCTCTGCCTCCAAGACCATCGGTTATCTTTTTTGCCATATTCTTTGCTTTTGTTTTTACACTTTTTTTCATCTTCATTGGCTGCCAGGAAAATATATAATCACCATCTTTTTGTTTATGTCCTATGGGCTCACAAAAAACAGTTTCTCTTTCATTTCTTAGTGTTAGCAGTGTTATTTCATAGTCAAATTTAATAAATTCCTCAACGATAAGTTCACTCGCATCACCTCTGGCTTCTTTTGCAATATCCCAGCATTGTTTCAAATCTTTACTTTTTTTTGCGATACTCTGTCCATGTCCAGAACTACTCATAACAGGCTTGATAACACATGGGAAACCGATAATTTTTGCTGCTTTTACTAACTCACTGTAACTCTTTACAAACTTATATTTACTGGTTAAAATCTTTAACTTTTTATCTGCAAATTCTCTGATGTTTTTCCTATTCATTGTTTTGTTAACAGCTTCGGCATTTGGTATAACATGAAAACCTTCTTTTTCAGCCTCAAGTAAGGCTTCAATATTTATCGCTTCAATTTCAGGAAGTATATAATCAGGTTTTTCTCTTCTTATAACTTCAAGGATTTCTTCTTTACTTTTCATATCAATAACATAGCTTTTGTTAGCTACTAAGTGAGCCGGTGCGTTAGCATATTTGTCAACTGCAATAGTTTCTACTCCAAGCCTAATAGCTTCTATAGCAATTTCTTTACCAATTTCGCCACTTCCTAAGAGTAGTATTTTTAAACTGTTGCTTTTTAAAGGTGTTGTTAGTTTCATGTTTGTTCCTATTGTTTGTGTTAGTTGTGCCATACTACATTAATTTTGCTGAAGATTAATTAAATTTTTTAAAAAATAGAAAATTATTTTGTTATAATGTTACAATGTTGAGTAAATCATATTTGAAAGGAGCTATTTAGATGAAAAAGATTTTTTTATTTTGTTGCCTCTTGTTGACATTTGGTGTTACGAAAGAATTAAGTATAAAAAGTGAAGATGGATTTATCTTAAAAGCGTGGCTAAAATATCCTAAGGTTAAAAGGATAAAATATCCATTGGCCATCATAGTACATCAGTTTGACAGTAATCATACGAAATGGTTAATGTTTGCAAAAAAATTAAGAAATAGAGGGTTTGCAACTCTAAATTTAGATTTAAGAGGACATGGAGAATCAATATATCAAAATGGTAAATTAAACACAGTTATACATTTTAAATCTATAGATAATTTAAAAGATATTATTGCAAAAAGCTCAAACAAAGTAAAATTTAAAAATATTTCTCAAGATATTTCACTATGGATTAATACAGTTGGTAGTAATTATAAAAATATTAACATAGATAATTTGGCTTTTTTTGGTGCATCGCTTGGTGCGGCAGGTCTTATTGGTGTTATGTTTGAGTACAATCCAAAAATTGCGATTTTCTTTTCACCGGGAAATGCTAAAGAAGTTGGTGGAGAAGATAGTATAAGTGAAGTTGCAATTCCTATTATGTTTATAGGCTCAAGTGGAGATTTCGCACTAAATAAAATGATAAAATATACTAAAGAGGCAAATATGCCGACCACTTTAATATTGCCTGGAAGTGGGCATGGGGAGACTTTGTTAAAAAATAGCAACAATTATGTGAAAGTTTTTTTAAATCAATATCTAAAGTAGTTTTACGGTCAAAAGACCGTAAAACTTATGTGATTACAGCCTAGACTCATATCGTCTAAGCATATAGAGTTTTTTAAGCATTTTCTTTTTAGCCGCAATCTTTTGTTTCTTGCGTTTTTCGGTTTTAGTTTCATAATACTTTCTAGCTCTTGCTTCTGTAACTATCAAGTTACGATCAATTTGCTTCTTAAATCTTCTATAAGATTCTTCAAAAGAATCTCTGGGTCCTACTTTAATACCGGGCACCTAACATCACCACCTTCCATAAAAATTTTAGTGTATATTATATCTTAAAATACGATTTTTCAAAATTAACTTTATATTTTATTTTAAAGTGCTGCTTTCGCATTCTCTACAACTTTGGCAAATGCTTCAGCATCACTATATGCCAAATCTGCCAAAATTTTTCTATCTAAGTCAATATTAGCTTTATTCAATGCATATATAAATTTTGAATAACTGATTCCGTTTAGTCTGCAAGCTGCATTTATTCTTGTAATCCAAAGTCTTCTAAAGTCTCTTTTCTTTCTTTTTCTATCGCGATATGCATAAACTAGACTTCGTTCTAACTGCTCTTTAGCTTTTCTAAAATGTTTTCTTCTTCCACTATAAAAGCCTCTTGCCAGTTTTAAAAGTTTTTTGTGTCTTCTTCTTCTGACTGTACCTGTTTTTACTCTCATTGTCTCTCCTTGACCTTTTTGGTGTCGTAGTTTTTACGAACTTTCCCTTTTCGCTTAAGCTTTAGGGGGGGGGAATTGAACTTGGAAAATTCCAAGAAACCTTATCTAAATACCTTTAACTTTGAATCATAAGATTCACTGCTTTTATGTCAGCTTTACATATCTCTTGAGGACCTCTTAGAAATCTTTTTCTTTTTTGGCTCTTTTTTGTAAGGATATGGCTTCTAAAAGCACTACCTCTTTTGATGCCTTTTTTGGTTTTTTTAAAACGCTTTGCTGCACCTCTTAGAGTTTTCATTTTTGGCATGACAGCTCCTTTGTTATTTCTTAGCTTTGTGCTAAGTACTGAATAGATATATTTTTGATTCTACTCAATACTTAGCACTAATAGAGCCTTCTTTACTTATCTTTTTTTGGAAAAGTTAACATGTTGACATATCTTCCTTCTCTGTAAGGTTTAGAGTCTCTATCGCTTATATCCTTCATCATGTCCCATACTTTTAGTAAAACTTCCACACCGCCTTCTGGATTTTGCATCTCTCTTCCTCTTAAAAAAACTCTAAATTTTACATGTTTTCCAGATTCTATAAATTCTCTTGCATGCTTTATTTTATAGTTTATATCATTTTGGGCTATCTTGACTGAAAGTTTTATCTCTTTTACTTCTATAACCTTTTGATTTTTTCTTGCCTCTTTTTTCTTCTTTTCCTGTTGATATTTGAATTTACCATAATCCATAACTTTGCAAACAGGTGGCTTTGCATTTGGGGCTATTAAAACAAGATCCAAGCCATTGTCTCTTGCTATTTTCAATGCTTCATTTGAAGATATAATTCCGTATTGAGTACCATCATCGCCTATACACCTAACTTCAGGCATGTTTATATCACTATTCATCAATACATCATTGCTCTTACTCAAAAGATAACTCCATTTAATTTCTCCTTTAATAATATTTTAAATTCATTCTGAGATATATTATACTGTTTTCTGTTTGTTCTATCTCTTAAAGCTACAGAATTTGTCTTAATTTCTTCATCTCCTAAGATAGCAAGCAAAGGAATTTTTTGTTTTTCGGCTGTCCGTACTCTTTTATTTAAGCTTTCATTTTTACTTGAAATCACACTATCAATATCTAATTTTCTAAGTTCATTTTGTAATTTTTTAGCATATTTTAGATGAGATTCGGATATAGGTATCAATGCAACTTGAACAGGAGCTATGAAAAAAGGAAATTCTCCGGCACAGTGTTCTGTTAATATACCTATAAATCTTTCAAATGAGCCAAGTATCGCACGATGGATCATCACTGGTCTTACTTTTTCATTATTTGTATCGGTATATTCAAGCTCAAATCTCTCAGGCAGATTAAAATCAACCTGTATTGTTCCGCATTGCCATTTTCTTTTTAGTGCATCTGTTATCTTTATATCGATTTTTGGTCCATAAAATGCACCACCACCTTCATCAACTCCATATTTTATGCCATTTTCATCCAATGCATCTTTTAAACCCTTAGTGGCTTTTTCCCATATCTCATCTTTTCCTATAGCTTTGGTAGGTTTTGTGGAAACTTCCATCTCATACTCAAAATCAAAACTTTTCATAATATCGTCAACAAAACTTAAAACTTCTATAACATTCTCTTTTATCTGCTCGGGTGTACAAAATATATGAGCATCATCTTGAGTAAATTCTCTAACCCTAAAAAGCCCGTGCAGGACTCCACTTTTTTCATGTCTATGAACTACTCCATACTCAAAAAACTTAAGCGGTAAATCTCTGTAACTTCTAACTTCACTTTGAAAAACTTTGATATGTCCTAGACAGTTCATAGGTTTTATGCCATATTCTATATCATCTATAACGGTAAAATACATATTTTCACCATAGTTGTCATAATGCCCGCTTACTTTCCATGCTTCACTTTTAAGTATTTCAGGACCTCTTACGGGCTCATAGCCTCTTTTTCTGTGTGATTTAAAAAGTAGAGATTCTAACTTGCTTCTTAGCTTTGCACCATTTGGAAGCCATATAGGAAGTCCACCACCTACTTCTTCATCAAAAGTAAAGAGTTTAAGCTCATTTCCAAGTTTTCTATGATCTCTTTTTTTTGCCTCTTCTATCATCAAAAGATGTTCTTTTAAACTCTCTTTTGTGGCAAAAGCAGTTCCGTAGATACGAGTCAGCATTTCATTTTTTTCATCGCCGCCAAGATATGCTCCAGCAA
This sequence comes from Campylobacteraceae bacterium, assembly GCA_026993075.1. GTDB lineage: Bacteria > Campylobacterota > Campylobacteria > Campylobacterales > JALSKU01 > JALSKU01. The sequence continues at coordinate 5,689 of JALWUQ010000061.1, read as the reverse complement.
CTCTTGTAAGTTTAAAAAATTTGATATATTTTATATTTGGCAGATGTGGTCCCCGGCACAAATCTTCAAAATCTCCTTGTTTGTAAATACCTACTTCTGCATCTTCAGGGATTCTTTTTAATACTTCAAGCTTTAAATCATCATCTTTGAATTTTTTAAGAGCTTCTTTTTTTGTAATAACATATTTTTCTATAGAAAATTTCTTTTTGACAAGCTCTTTCATCTTTTTTTCAATGTTTTTAAGATCCGAGTCGCTGATCTTGGCATCAACTCTAAAATCATAGTAAAATCCATCTTCTATAACAGGTCCTACAAAAAAATCAGCTTCAGGATAAAGTTCCTTTAGAGCTTGCGCCATTAAATGGGCAGTGGAATGTCTCAATATTTCCAAAGAATTTTTTGAATTGTCAAAATCAATCTTTTCGTAATCATTTATATTTATATTTTGTTCTTCTACGCTTTGCAAGTCAATAAGAGTGTTATCTTTCTTTATGGCTATAACTTCCAATAAAATCCTTTTTTATTTTTAGATTTATCTAAAATTGTATGGTGGTCACAACAGGACTTGAACCTGTGACCACTACCTTGTCGAGGTAGTGCTCTACCAGCTGAGCTATGCGACCATTAAAAATGAGATTTTATCTAAAATTAGTTTAAGAAGAGTTTATAAAACACTAAAACAAAAAATGATATAATCTGAGAAATTATACTTAAGGTAAAAAATGCATTCTATTTTTAGAGAATATGACATAAGAGGAATTTTTGCAAAAGAGTTAAATGAAAAATCAGTAAAACTTATAGGATACCTTTTAGGAAAAGCAATCAAAAAAAAAGATAAATTTGTTGCTATTGGATATGATGCGAGAACTCATTCACCTATTTTAAGGGATTATCTCTCAAGTGGATTTAATGCTGTAGGAGTAAAGGTTCTTGATATGGGGATGGTTGCAACACCTGTGAATTATTTTGCAAACTATATGGAATTTAGTGGCATAACTCCATCTGCTAGTGTCATGATAACAGGCTCACATAACCCAAAAGAATACAATGGATTTAAGATAACTATTGATAAACAACCATTTTTCGGGAGTGATATCTACGCCTTAAGAGATAAATTTTTAAAAATGCAGGATTTTGATATAAAAGATGATACAACTTGTATCAAGATTGCTGCTAAAAAAAGATATATTGATTATATCACAAAAGAATTTTCACATTTAAAAGCTCTTAAAACAAAGATAATTCTTGATTGTGGAAACGGAGTGGCGGGGACTGTTATAAAAGATATATTTAATCAACTTGAATTTAATTATAAAGCTTTGTACTTAGAGCCAAATGGAGAATTTCCAAATCACCATCCAGACCCTACTGTTGAAGAAAATTTATATGATATAAAAAAAGAGTTGAAAAAAGATTTTGAGATAGGTTTTGCTTATGATGGCGATGCTGACAGGATAGCGGTTTTAACAAAAAAATATAATATAAAAGGTGATATTTTAGCCATTTTACTTGCAAAACATATAAAAAATCCAACTGTAATAGGCGAAGTTAAGTGCTCATCGGTTATGTATGATGAGATAAACAAAACAGGCAAAGCTATTATGTATAAAACAGGACACAGTAACTTAAAAGTCAAGATAAAACAAAGTGGTGCTGATTTGGCTGCTGAGGTTAGTGGCCATATTTTTTTTAATGACAGATATTTCGGATACGATGATGCACTGTATGCTACTCTTAGAGTTTTGGAGCTTATAAAAGATGGAATGAATTTGGATGAAGAGATAGAAAAATTACCTAAGGTTTACTCAACCCAAGAGATAAAAGTAAAAACTACGGAAGAGAAAAAATTTGAGCTTATGAAATGGATTAAGGAGATATTGAAGCACCCGCCTTTTTATGTACCCAAAATCAAAAAAATTATCAATATTGACGGGGTTAGGATAAACTTTGAAAACGGTTGGGGACTTATAAGAGCCTCAAATACAACACCTGTTTTAGTCACAAGGTTTGAAGCTAAGAATAAGAAAGATTTAAAGCTGTATCAAGAGAGTTTGAACAGACTTATAGAAGATGCTAAGGAGAGTTTATGAAGCTTACTTTAAATTCACCACTTGATATGCACTTGCATTTAAGAGATGGTCAAATGCTTCAAAATATAGCAAAATACAGTTCTTCTTACTTTGCCGGAGCCGTTATCATGCCAAATTTAATTTCTCCTGTTATCACGATAAATGAGGTGGAAGCTTATAAAAAAAGGATTCTAAAAGCTACTGGGGATGATGAGTTTGAGCCTTTTATGACACTTTTTTTTCAAAACAGTTATGATTATAAATTTTTAAAAGAAGCTAAAGATCACATAAAAGCTATAAAATTGTATCCAAGTGGGATCACTACAAATTCACAAGGTGGAGTTAGCAACTTTGAAATTGATAGCTTAAAGCAAGCACTTGAGGCTATGAGCGAGCTTAAACTTCCACTTTTAGTGCATGGTGAGACAAATGGGTTTGTGCTTGATAGAGAAAGGGAATTTGGCTCTTTTTATGAAAAAATTGCAAAAGCTTTTCCAAAGTTAAAAATCGTAATGGAACATATAACGGATAAAGCAAGTGTAAAGCTTCTCGAAAAATTTGACAATCTATATGCGACTATAACCTTACATCATCTTTTAATAACACTTGATGATGTTGCAGGCGGACTTTTAAAACCTCATCTTTTTTGCAAACCCATAGCTAAGAGGCATGAAGATAAAGAAGCACTTTTGGATTTGGCTTTAAATGCAAATCCAAAAGTTATGTTTGGCAGTGATTCAGCTCCTCATCCTAAAAATAAAAAAGAAAGCTGTGGATGCGCAGCAGGAGTTTTTACCGCTCCCGTGGCTTTACCGGCACTTTGCGAACTTTTTGAAAAACATCATAAGTTGGAAAATTTACAAAAATTTATCAGTAACAATGCAAGAGAAATATACAAACTAACGCCAATACAAAAAAATATAACTTTAGAAAAAAAAGAGCTTTTAGTGCCTCAAAAATATGGTGAAGTTGTACCAATGTTTGCAGGAGAGAAGCTTTCTTGGAGATACATATAATATGTATGATTATTTAAGTTTATAAATTATGGAAAAAGAAGATAGATGGTTTTTGGTTAAAATTTCGTTATTTTTTTCTATTTGGATATTATCTCTATCAGTTGTAATTTATTTGACAGCGGATAAATTTTATAAAAATGAGTATTTTTTTTATTATGCTGTTGCCATAGCAGTTATCGTATCTCTTGCAGGCGGTTATATCCTGGCACTAGTTTTTTTAAACCCTCTTTTAAAAACTAACAAATTTCTTGACAAGTTACTTAAAGACACACTTCATGAACTAAATATACCTGTTGCTACTATAAAAGCTAATGCACAAATGATAAAATTAAGCCCAGATAGCCCTAAAAATATAAAAAGAATAGATAGGATAGAAAAAGCAACTGATGATTTATTGGCTCTTTATAAAGGTATGGATTATTATATAAAAAGCGAAATCAGGCAAGTCGATAAGGAAGATTTTGACTTATCGGATATCTGTAATGAAAGTATAAAAAAATTCAAAGAAATCAGTGACAATATAGAAATAAAGAGTAATTTACAGGAAGTTTTTGTAAAAGCCGATAAGATGGGATTTTCAAAAATTTTGGATAATCTTATCTCAAATGCAATCAAATACAATAAACCAGGCGGTTATGTAGAAGTTATATTAAAAGAAAACTATCTAATCGTTAAAGATAATGGAGTTGGCATGAATTCAAATGAAGTTTTTAATGTATTTGACAGGCATTATCAAGTGGACCACAATAAAAGCGGTTACGGCATAGGGTTAAGTATAGTTAAATCCTACTGTGATAAAGAAAAGATTTATATCAATATTGACTCTGAAAAAGGTATCGGAAGTACATTTAAGCTAAATTTAAAAAATATAAAAGTCAAGAGTGATAAGTAATGCAGTTTTTATATAACGAAATAGCCGGACTGGAAAATATCAAAATAATAAATGAGGATTATAGATATCTTTTCAAAGCGAGAAGACATAAAGTTGGCGATATTGTAATGATGCGAAACTTAAAAGATGATTTTATATATTCATACAAAATAGTAAATGTATTTAAAAAAGATGCTTTGCTTAAACTGTGTGATAAAAAAGAGTTGATTGTAAAAGCAAAAAGATATCTTCATATAGGGTGGTGTATAATAGATCCAAAAATGATAGAAAAGATTTTACCTATGCTCAATGAAATCGGTGTAAGCAAAATCTCATTTATATATTGTGACAGAAGTCAAAAGAATTTTGTCATCAATCTAAAAAGAATCAAAAAAATCCTTATCAATTCGTCACAACAATGTGGAAGAAGTGTAATAATGGATATTGAAGAGATAGAGTGTATAAAAAATTTTCTTGAAATTTATCCAAATAGTGCTATACTTAATTTTGGAGGAGAAAGTATGTATAAAGCATTATCTTTTTCAACTATTGTCGTAGGATGTGAAGGTGGTTTTAGCGAGAATGAAATAAAACTTTTTACAAATAGAGCGATATATAAGCTAAATACACCAATGATACTAAAAAGTGAAAGTGCCACAATATCTGTAAGTTCTATAATGTTATTATAAATTTTAAAAAAGTTTTTTTATATGAAATATAAGCATCTATCGCTATTACCACTATTCTTTGCTACCTTTCAATACTCTTGTTTTTGATAAAAAATATGATACAATAGACATAACTTAATGAGTTATTGTGCAAACAGTTAGTTTAAAATTAATGTAAGTTATAAGAGTTGAGCTTAACCCCTTTAATGAAAAAGGACTGAACATGCCTGACCCCTTTATGAAAAAATTATTATCTCAAATGGATGAAGTTCAGTTTGCTTATCTGTTTGGCTCTTATGCAAGAGGAGACTATGGTCAAAGAAGTGATATTGATATTGCGGTATATCTTAAAAAACAATTTAATGATTTTGATACAAAGCTAAAGATTCATCATAAACTTGAAATATCTTTGCAAAGGGATATAGATCTTATTGTTTTAAATTCTGTAAAAAATTTCAATCTTTTAGAAAATATATTTAACGATGGTATAATCATAAAAGATTCTCAAGATGATTTCCGAATTATGTATGAATTAAAAAAAGAGCATGAGATAAAAGATTATAAAGAATTTAAAAGGCTTTTAAATGTTGCATAGAATAGAAGAAAAAATTATTACGATTAAAGAAATCTTAGATATTTTATATGAATTAAAAGAGGAGTGTGACGAAAAATTTTTATCAGACAAGATATATCAGGGGGCATTGTTACACTATTTGTATTTAGTATCTGATAGCTCTATCGCCCTTGCAGAAATGCTCATCAAATATAAAGGTTTTAAAAAGTCTAACAGTTACTATGAAAGCATTGATTTGTTAGGAGAGTATGGTGTTATTCCTGCTAAATTTGCTTATGAATTTGCTAAAATCGCATCATTTAGAAACTTTTTAGCACATCACTATGAAAGAATAGACTATAAAGAGATATGCCATAAAACACTTGAAAAACTTGATGATATTGTTAAGTATCTGGACTATGTTAAAAAAAGTTTGTAGATAATTTTGTTTTCAGGTTAAATCTTAAGAGTAAAAATCTACCACATATTGTAAAAAGCCAAACAGGCAAATG
>JALWUQ010000060.1 GCA_026993075.1 Campylobacteraceae bacterium | reverse complement strand
AAGAGGAAATATGGGACAAACTATAACAGAAAAAATTTTTAGCAACCATGTTGGAGACAATGTCAGTGCTGGAGATATCGTAGAGTGCGATATAGATATGATTATTGGAAATGACATAACAACTCCAATTTCGATAAAGGCTTTTAAAGACATTGGTGCAATGAAGATTGCAAAACCTGATAATTTTTCTATTGTCATGGATCACTTCATACCTGCAAAAGATATAGCTAGTGCAAATCAGGCAAAAATAAGTAGAGAATTTGCTTATGAACATAATCTAAAACTCTTTTTTGATGAAAAGGATATGGGCATTGAACATGCTTTGCTTCCCGAAAAAGGGTTGATATTGCCGGGTGATATTATCATAGGAGCTGATTCTCATACCTGTACGCACGGAGCACTCGGAGCATTTGCAACCGGTATGGGCTCTACTGATCTTGCCTATGCTATGGTAACTGGAAAAAGTTGGTTTAAAATCCCTGAAGCTATAAAAATTGAACTTAGCGGAAAACCACAAAAATATGTATATGGAAAAGATATTATTTTAGAAATAATAAGAATAATAGGCGTTGACGGTGCTTTATACCGAACCTTGGAATTTACTGGTGATACGATACAATATCTCAGTATGGATGATAGATTTTCACTTTGCAATATGGCGATAGAAGCTGGTGCTAAAAATGGCATCATTCCTGCTGATTCTATCACAAAAGAATTTTTAAAAGATAAAAATTTAAGGAATAATCCGCAATATTTTTATAGCGATAAAGATGCTTTATATATTAAAACACTACAAATTGATGTCAGTAAACTAAGCCCTATAATAGCATACCCTCACCTCCCCTCAAATGGTAAAACTATAGAAACAGCAGTTAATGACAATATAGAGATAGATCAAGTATTTATTGGAAGTTGCACAAACGGAAGACTTGGGGACCTAAGGATAGCTGCACAAATCCTAAAAGGAAACAAGGTTGCAAAAAAAACTAGAATGATAATAACGCCAGCCACAAATAAAATAGCAATTCAAGCAGCTAAAGAAGGCTTAACTGAGATTTTTAGCGAAGCTGGAGCAGTTTTCAGTAATCCTACTTGTGGTGCATGTTTGGGTGGATATATGGGAATATTGGGGGAAAATGAAAAGTGTATTTCTACAACAAATAGAAATTTTATAGGTAGAATGGGCGACAGAACATCAGAAATTTACCTATCAAATTCTGCTGTTGCTGCTGCAAGTGCAATAGCAGGAAAAATAACAGATCCAAGATTTTTATAATGGAAGGCGAATCGAAATATAAAGATATAGCTTGTATTATTTTTGCTGGAGGCAAAAGCTCTAGAATGGGAAGAGACAAAGCGCTTCTTCCATTTGGTGTTTGTGATAGTCTGGCTGAATTTCAATGGAAAAAGTTTAAACCATACTTTAAAAATATTCATATAAGCACAAAAAATAAAAATAAATTTAAATTTAGTGCCGACTTTATAGAAGATTTGCCTTTTTACAATAAGGAAAATCATGATGAGCTTATATATTCACCGGCAATCGCTATATACAGTGTTTTTAAAAAACAGAAATATAATAAAATTTTTACAATAAGCGTAGACACTCCTTTTTTCAATATAGAACATTTTCAAAAATTATATGAAGCAGACAATAATGCTTTAGATATCATAATGTCCAGAAACAAGGCAGGGCTACATCCATTATGTTGCATATACAAATCAAGCTGCCAGGACGAACTTTTAAAAATGATGGAACAAGATGTTCACAAATTAAGAATACTAACAAAAAATTTGAGTACCAAATATATTGACTTTGAGGATGAAAAAGCCTTTTTGAACATAAACTATAAAGAAGATTACGACAAAGCTTTGAGGATTTAATGAAATATACAGTCTATAAAATTATCAAAAAATTTATTAATTTTACAGACTAATACCGGATAATAATAATTATTTATCTAAAATTTTATGTAGCCAATTAATCATTTTACTTGTTATTTGTTTGGAAGCTTTGCTAAGAGCTTTAACTCCACCTTGTGCATTATTGGTATCACATATTACTTTTGCATCAAATTCTTTTTGAGCTATTAAAAGATTATCTTTATTGATGAGAAAAAATATAATTTTTACTTCTGAGAAACTATGATTTCCAATAAATTTTTGTGAAAAATCCAATATCTGGCTTTTCAAAATCAAATCCGATGGTATCGTCAAACCAAAAGAATAAGTATTTTTACAAATCCTTGACTGACTCAACCCTGCATAAAATAAGTCATTTAGCATTTGGTTTGGAGTTTCATACCATTTGCTAAAATAATAAGAATTTTTTTGTAATCCTTTTACATATATCATATTTGTACTCATAATAAAATTGCTACTATCTGGAAAATTGATTTTGATACTTTTACATTTTTGATGATTAATTGCTATATTTTTGATATGAATTTGCGTATTTATAGTATAACTTTTTGTTGGTGGCAATGATTTTATACTACATCCGCTTAAAACAATCATCAAAATTAAAAAAAGATATTTTTTCATTGTAATTTTTCTCCTGGTCCCAATACTGGTTTTTGTTTTTTAAATAATAAGTTACTTGGCGAATTTTTTATTTCTTCTATTGTTTTATTACCATTTATCAAAAGCAGTCTTAATTCTCTTGTGGCTTGGTTTATCTTAAAAAGTGTAGAAGAGGTTATACTTTTCAAGTTATAGTCTCCATTTTTTATACTTTTGATTATATCAGTAATTAAACTATTTGCTTCTTTTGATGTTTTAATTATTTGAGATGTCAGTTTTTTTATATTTTTTTGGGCAATCTTTTTTATTGAAATTGACATATTTTTAAACGCATCCGAAGAAGAAGATATTTTTGATGATGTTTCCGATAAGCTTCTTGTTAAAGTTTGAATATTTTTTTCTATTTTAACAAAGTTTTTTATGGCTGCTGTAATATCAGCTTTTGAGCGGTTTATATTGGCTGTGATATCTTTTGTGTTTTTTATTGTAAGACTTATATTTTTTATATTTTTATCACTTAGTAATTTATTGATTCTATCAAGAGATACAGATAATTTTTTAGAAATACTGCTTAAAGTTGTATCTATCCTATCATACAAAGAAGGTTTTGATTTTAAAATCGGGATTTTTCCATCTGTTTCTTTAAGCAAAGGTGCATTCTTTCTTCCTCCGCTTAATTCTATATAAGCAAGTCCTGTAAGACCAAAATATTTTAGTTGGGCTGACATTCCTTTCGTTACAGGTGTTCCTTTTTTGACCCTTAATAATACTTCAACCTCTTCTATATTATTTGGATTTATTTTTATAGATTCTACAGAACCAACATCAACTCCTCGGTATTTAACTGTGGCATTTATACTTAATCCCGATACTGACTCTTTAGTATATACCTTATATAAACTATATTCTTCTGCAAAACCATATTTACCAAGCCAAACAGCAAATACAATGATTCCGGCACTTAGCAATAGCACAAAAGCTCCCACTATGGCATAATTTGTTCTACTTTCCATTTATACTCCTAAGACTCCCTCTTTTGCCTTTAAAAAATTTATTTACAAATATATTATCCATTTCTAAAACTTCTTTCAATGTCCCTTCAGCTGCAACTTTTTTATTGCCAAGAAGAGCAAATCTATCAACAATATTCCACAAAGTATCAAGATCATGAGTTACTAGCACTACACTAAAGCCCAGCATATCTCTTAATTCTGAGAGCATTGTGTCAAATTCTTCTGCACCGACTGGATCCAGTCCGCTAGTAGGTTCATCTAAAAATAAAATTTTAGGATCCATTACAAGTGCTCTTGCCAGTGCCACTCTTTTTATCATGCCTCCGCTTAACTCACTCGGATATAAATCAAG
>JALWUQ010000059.1 GCA_026993075.1 Campylobacteraceae bacterium | reverse complement strand
ATTTATTTTTTGCATTTTCATTATACCTTTTTAAAGCAAATTATACTAAAATAAAATCAAATTTTTTATTAAAGGCAGTTTATGAGCATTAAGGTAGCAATAAACGGTTTTGGACGAATCGGCAGATGTGCTGCCCGTATTATCACCAAAAGAAACGATATGCAAATAGTAGCCATAAATGATACTAGCAAGAGAGCAATGAGTCAGCATTTGCTCAAATTTGACTCTGTACATGGAAGATTTGATGAAAAAGTTGAGATTTTAGAAGATGATTTTATGTATATCGGAAATCAAAAAGTTAAATTTTTTTCTGATAGAAATGCTGAGAATCTTGAATTCTCAAAATATGAAGCAGATGTTGTCTTAGAGTGTACTGGAGTAATTTTGACAAAAAAACAAGCTGTTTCTCACATAAACAATGGAGTAAAGAAAGTAGTTTTTTCGGCTCCTGCAAAAGATGATACTCCAACTTTTGTGATGGGAGTAAACAGTAGTGAGTATGCCGGAGAATCCATAATATCAAATGCAAGTTGTACGACGAACGCACTTGCTCCTATCGTAAAACTTATACAAGATACTTATGGTATACAAAAAGCCCTTATGACAACTATACACTCTTATACGAATGATCAAAATTTACTTGATGTAAAACATAAAAAAGATTTAAGAAGAGCAAGAGCGGCAGCTTTAAATATAATTCCAACAACTACAGGAGCTGCAAAAGCCATAGGATTGGTGATACCTTCTCTTCAAGGAAAAATTCAAGGACTTGCTGTGAGAGTGCCTACTCCAAATGTATCTATGATTGATTTAAGTATTGTTACAGATAAAAATGTCAGTACAAGTCAATTGCAGCAATTGTTTATAAGTGCAAGTGAAAATAAATACAAAGGTATTTTAGGTGTAGATAATGAAAAACTTGTTTCTAGTGATTTTAATGGTGAGACTTTAAGTTCGGTGGTTCCGCTTGATCTTCTTCAGGTAGTTGATGAAAATCTGATAAAGATTATGAGTTGGTATGATAATGAATGGGGCTATTCTACAAGACTTGTTGATATGGCAGCACATATATGTAAAAAAGGATAAAACATGTTACAAACTATCAGGGATATTGATATAAATGGCAAAAGAGTTTTTGTTAGATGTGATTTTAATGTCCCAAAGGATGAATTTGGAAATATTACTGATGATAGAAGAATAAAAGCGGCACTTCCTACTATTATGTATTGCATTGATCATGATTGTACGATAATACTGGCAAGTCATTTTGAAAGACCAACTCCTGGAGTTTATGAAGAGAAATATTCATTGGATCCTGTTGCAAAAAGATTGCATGTTCTCTTAAAAAAAGAGATATTAAAAGCAAGCGATGTTGTTGGTAATGATGCAAAAGCTAAAGCAAAAAAGCTTAAAAATGGAGATATATTGCTTTTGGCAAACTTAAGGTTTCATCCTGGAGAAACAACAAATGATAAAAAATTTGCAAAAGAGTTGGCAAGCTTTGCTGATGTGTATATAAACGATGCATTTGGAGCATCTCATAGAAAACATGCCTCTATATATGCTATGGCTTTAGAATTTCCTGTTACTTCAAGAGCAGCTGGGTTCTTGCTGGCAAAAGAAGTCAATTTTTTCACTAAAACTTTAGATAATCCCGATAGACCTTTTTTGGCAGTTGTCGGAGGAAGTAAAGTATCAGGAAAACTCCAGGCACTTTATAATCTTATGAATAAAGTTGATAAAATTATTGTCGGTGGCGGAATGGCTTTTACTTTTTTAAAGGCTCAAGGATATGAAATAGGAAAATCGTTAGTGGAAGATGAATTGATAGACAAAGCTAAAGAGATTATGGAAAAAGCATACGAAAAAGGAGTAAAATTTTATCTTCCAGTTGATATGGTTGTTGCTGCTAAGATAGATGAACAAGCAACTGTTAAATATCTTCCATCACAAGAAATACCAAAAGATTGGATGGGATTAGATATCGGTCCTGCAAGTTCAAGATTGTTTAGGGAAGTTATAAATGATACACAGGTTATTGTTTGGAACGGTCCTATGGGAGTATATGAGATGGATAAGTTTGCTAAAGGAAGTGTTATGATGAGCCATCATATAGCCGAGTCTAATGCAACTACCATAGTGGGTGGTGGTGATACTGCTGATGTTACAAAAAGGGCAGGGGATATCGATGAGATGACTTTTGTATCTACCGGAGGTGGGGCATCACTTGAACTGATGGAGGGTAAAAAACTTCCTGGTATCGAAGTATTGGAGGTAAAAAAATCATGATATTCGCAACTAACTTTAAAACAAATAATACGAGAAATTCAACAAGACAATATGTAGAAAATCTAAAAGAATTTATTATGGAAAATGAGATAAAAGAAGATATTCTTGTCTTTCCGACTTCAACAGCAATAGATAGTTTTAGCCTACCTGAAAATATACGAGTAGGTGTGCAAAATGCATATCCTGTAGAGAAAGGCTCATTTACCGGCGAGATAGGTTTGGAGCAAATTGCTGAGTTTGGCATAAGAACCATCCTTATAGGACACAGTGAAAGAAGAACGCTTTTAAAAGAGCCTCAAGAATTAATAGTGAATAAATTTAATTATTTTAAAAAAAAGGGTTTTGAGATAGTGTATTGTGTGGGAGAATCCAAAGAGATAAGAGATGAGGGTTTTGAAAGTGCGATGGAGTATATTTGGAGTGAGTTTAACGGTATAGATATAAGTTATGAAAAATTGACAGTTGCTTATGAGCCTATTTGGGCTATAGGTACCGGAGTCAGTGCAAAAACAAAAGATATAGACGAAGTTTTATCAAGTTTGAGAGTAAAGATAAAATGTCCTATATTGTATGGAGGCAGTGTAAAAAGTTCAAATATAAAAGAGATAATCAGTATAAAAGATTGTGATGGCGTGCTTGTCGGAAGTGCAAGCTGGGAAGTAGAGAGTTTTTGTAAAATTATAAAAAACGGTATAAAAGGATAAACATGATAATGAAGGGAAAAAAGGGACTTATTGTAGGTATAGCAAATAATAAATCAATAGCATACGGTATAGCTAAAGCGGTAGCAAATCAAGGGGCAGAGCTTGCCTTTACATATCTAAATGAACAGCTTGAAAAAAGGGTAAGACCCATAGCTGACGAATTTGGAAGTGATAAAGTTTATAAACTTGATGTAAACAATGATGAAGAACTTGAAGCACTTACAAAATCCATAGAAAAAGATTTTGGTAAGATAGATTTTATTGTTCATTCCGTTGCTTTTGCTCCAAGAGCAGCACTTGATGGAAGATTTATAGATACAAGCAGAAAAGCATTTGATATTGCGATGCAAACTTCTGTTTATTCTCTTATAGCTCTTAGCCATGCATGTGAAAGTGTCTTAAATGACAATGGCTCAATACTAACTTTAACATACATTGGAGGTCCAAAATATATCCCTCATTATAATGTCATGGGAGTAGCAAAAGCCGCACTTGAATCAAGTGTAAGATATTTAGCAGTTGACTTGGGAGATAGAGGCATAAGAGTAAATGCCATAAGTGCAGGTCCTATAAAGACGCTTGCAGCTAGTGGTATAGGTGACTTTAGAGCCATCTTAAAATGGAATGAGACAAACTCACCGCTAAATAAAAATGTAACCACAGAAGAAGTAGGAAACAGTGGAATGTACCTCTTAAGTGACTTAAGCACAGCAATTACAGGAGAAGTTCACTATGTAGATGCCGGATACAACATAATGGGAATGGGAGCCATAGATAAAGACGAAAATGGAAAAACTGTTATGAAATGGGATAAAATCCGTTAAAAAAACGACAACTGCTTGTCGTTTTTAGGATTTTATGAGAATTATCATGTGTAAGCCCTAAAATCAAGGATTTTAGTGGTGAACACGATAATTCTCCGGGTACCTTAAAGTAAATCGTAGCGAGTGAAGCGAGGTAGATTTACAGTTATTTTACCGAAGGTGAAAAG
>JALWUQ010000058.1 GCA_026993075.1 Campylobacteraceae bacterium | reverse complement strand
TACTGTTATTAACTATCCTGGAATCTTTGTCATCATAAAGATAACTCATACCCAAACTGATCTTTTTGCTATATTTATACTCAAAGCCGACAGAGTAAAGTTTTGCATCTGCATCCGGTAATTCAAATCCAAGAGTAGCCGTAGGCACTGGGCTTTTGTCTATGGCAAATCCTGCCATTAGTTTTAACTTATTATTATACTGGTGGGTTATACCTATCCTATATGCATTTGTGTCTTTCCAGTTTTTTGGTATTGATTTACCCAAAACAGCCTCTGCAATTGGATCATTAAAATTAAAATTTAAATCTTTATATTTAGACCAGTAAACTCTCTCATAGACAAATTCTATGGTAGTTTTTTGTTTAAATGTATAAGCTACTGCTACATCCAATGTTGCAGGAAGAGGAATAGACACATTTGCATTTGTATCATACGGAATTAAAACTAACGGACTACCTCCTATAAGAGCTTGATTTATATACCCACTTGCTGTTCCATCTTCTCTTAGATTTACTTTAGACCTGTAGGTTGTAGCAAATTTTAAAGCATTATTTGGTCTATATGAGGCGGCTAAATTATATCCAAAAGAGACATCATCGCCATTCATATCTTCACTGTAATATGGGGCTTTTTCAGCCTTGACTTTACCAGTGCTATAAACTGCTCTTATTCCGCCGCCTATAGCAAACTTGCCATTGACTTTATAAGCAACAGTAGGATTAATTTCTATCACTTTTAAAGTAAACTCTTTAGCAGTAGCTTTCTGAAAAGCTGTATCCCATCTTTTAGATAATCCTCCGGGAGCTGTTATGCTTAATCCATATCTAAACTTACCGTAAGCTTTAGAACTGAAGTGTAAAGTTGGGAGTAAAAACTGTTCGCTTTTTGACTTTCCGTCTTTAGCGGTAGAAGTATTATCCTTATAATTAACTCTTGGCAGATTTATATATGTTAAATCAAACTCCATCAAATTTGAATTTTCATTCCATACCATGTTTGCCGGGTTATAGTAACTTGCATCTGCTCCGTTTGCATTTGCCACATAAGCGGCACTAAGAGCTACCGAGTTTAACGATTGCTCTGGGATTTTATATCCTGCCGCATAGATTGCTGTGCTTGCACATAGGCTAAGCATCAGTATTTTTGCCCGTTTTGTCATGTTTGCTCCTTGTGTGTTGTTATTTTTTTATCAAACTATAAAGTAGTTTTATCTCTTCTTTCCAAATACTCTCATCTATCGTCTCAAGTATCAAAGGTATATCATCCATTCTTTTATCATTCATTATAAGCTCAAACGCCTTAAGACCAATCTTTCCTTTTCCTATGCTGTCATGTCTGTCAACTCTGCTTCCAAGGTCTGGCTTTGAGTCATTTATATGCATACCTTGAAGATATTTAAAGCCTACAATTTTCTCAAACTCTGCCCATGTTTTTTCATAAACTTCTTCATTTCGTATATCATAGCCTGCTGTAAACATATGACAAGTATCTATGCAAACACCGACTCTTGCTTTATCTTCTACTTTATTAATTATATGTGCTAAATGTTCAAACTTGTAGCCTAAATTACTTCCTTGTCCAGCCGTATTTTCTATAACCAAACAAACACTGTTAGTAACTTTTATAGCCTCATTTAGTGAGTTAGCTATGATATCCAAACACTCTTCTTCACTTATTAACTTCAAATGACTTCCTGGATGAAAATTTAATTTTTCAAGCCCCAAAAGCTCACATCTTTTTATCTCATCACAAAATGCATTTAGTGATTTTTCTCTTTTTTGGATATCAGGATGTCCCAAATTTATAAGGTAACTATCATGAGGTAATATATGCTTTGGCTCTATTTTTGATAATGCAAGGTTGTCTTTAAATTTTTTAATTATTTCATCATCATAAGGTTTAGCAACCCATTGTCTTTGATTTTTGGTAAACATGGCAAAAGCTTTTGCTCCGATATTCATAGCATTCAAAGGAGCATTAAAAACCCCACCACTTGTACTTACATGAGCTCCTATATATTTCATAAATTCTCCATTTTTACTAATTTGATAATGATATGATTGGAAAAATCTTTAAAGTATATCTTATCTTTGCTAACAATATACTTTATAACAAGAGAGTTTTGTTTGATATTTTGCATAAAACCGTTAGTAGTTTTTTTATAGCCAGATTTTTTAAATATTGTTTTTTTGTTTAGTATATTTGAGAGCGTATTTTGCTTGTAACGGTTACTTAAAAATCTTGCATTAAAGTTAGTCTTGCTAAAGCAGTGAGAATTTATACATATATTTTTACCAATTTTTAATTCTAACACAGGATTTCCGGCAGAAAATAGTTGTAAATTTGTATAATTTTTTCCATAATTTAAAAAACCAAGATCACTAAAAGCCACACTTTTCATTTTTATTGTTATGAGGTAGCTTTGAGATTTTAATATATCTCTTTTGTAACTACAGCCTGAAAATAATAACATTATTATCATAGGCAAAATTATACTCAATCGTCTATTTGACATTATAAAAACTTCAAACTCTCTTTACACAAATTCTTCCATCCGCTAGTTGTATTTAAATCGGTACACTTTTTAAAAGATTTTTTTGCACTTTTGACATCTTTTAACTTCATGTAAATATCTCCAATCTCATATAAAACTCTATCTTTAAGAGTTTTTTTATGTATGCGCATCAAAAGATCATTTGCTGTTTTTAAAGCAGTTGAATATTTATTGAGCTTCTTTAATGCTGTTATATAATCAAGCTCTATGCCTGGGCTGAGTACATAACTCTTGTATCTTTTTTGTAGTGAAATTATTTTTCTTGCATATTGTGCTATCATCAAATTATTGTCTATCATTTTGGCATAGTTGACCAATTTTTGATATACTTGCTCATTTTTGTATCTGTTTTTAAATATCATTTCTATTTTATTTGCTGTTTTTAAAGCTAAATCATACTTCCCAAGCCCAAATAGTGCAAAAAATTTATAATACAATATCTCTTTATAACCTTTTACATCATAAGTTTGACCAAGAGAGAGCACATCGTTACTTAACGGCAGCAATCTGGAAAAATTATGCTGCTTATACAATATCTTTGCCATTACCTTTAACCAACTTATTTTCTGTAGAGGTGCTAATTTAGTATTTTTCAATCTCTTTCTTGCCAAAGTAAATGCTCTGTTATAATTGCTTGTATCCAAGTAACATTTCACCAATTTTAAATCATATTTTTTATTAATTTCAACTTTATATTCATTTAGAAGCTTTACTGTACTGAAACAATTTTCTTTTTTTAGATTGTAAACAGCAATATTCCGTACAGCCTTTTTTGTTAACTTTTGTATAATTTTTTTATTTTTTTGTATATATTGAAAGTTTTTTAATGATTTTAGCGCTTGCTTATAATTTTTCTCTTTTATAAGAAGTTTTATTTTAAGAATATTGGCTTTTTGATATATATTGCCATTATCATATTTTTTTATCAACTTATTATAGTAATTTAAAAGTTTCGTACTATTTTGATCTGATACATTGAAAAACAGACCATCAAGACTTCTTTTGACTTCATCAACATACTGCCCGTACATAAAAGATTTTAGATATTTTTTGTAATACATAGAGGCCAATTTATAATTTTTTAATACAGCATACTCATCTCCTAAAGCTTTTAATACTTTGCCTTTCAAGCCTGGATTATGATTTATCTTCAATAATATTTTCTTAAGAAGTTTAACAGATAACTGTTTCATGTTGTTTACTTGAAATTTTATCGCCATGTTATAAGCTTTTGTTAAATCTCTTAAGAAAAATGAGGGATTTGCATCAAGAATTTTTTTATAATATTTTTTAGCATTTTTAATATTTCCCATTCTTAAATATAATTTTGCAAGTTTATTTGCTGCTACACTTGCTACTTTTACATTATTTGTAGAATATAAAACATTTTTATACAATTGCAAAGCTTTTTCTTTTTGATCTTCATTGTATAAACTATCAGCAAAAGATAATATACCAAATTCAGTAAATTTATTTTTGGGATGCTCTGTTATTAAAATATCGAAAAAGTATTTTGCATCACTGTTTTGTCCCAAATTTTGATAAGCTTTTGCAATATGATATAAAACTTCAGGTATATTCTGATTTGATGGAAATTTCTTAATCCAGCTTTTACCCATCTTTACAATCTCATTATTATATTTATCTTGTATTTTTGGATCTATATCAGCACTATTTGCAACTTTTTCAACAGACCTTATCTTATAAAGCAAGAAATCATTAACAAATATAGATTTTGGAAAATCTTTTAACGCATTATCTGCTTCCGAAATCACAAAACGGTATCTTTTTCTTTTATAATCTTGCTTGATAGAGAGATATGCTTGTATATCTTTACTGTTGCTTACATATTTTATTGGCATCGCATTTAAATCAAGTGCGCCAATGCTTGGCATTATATTGTCGCCAAAATATACCGGAAATTTTATACCGATCTCTTTTGGAGCTATTTTTAAAAAACTATCGCCTTTATACAATAAGAAAATCCAATGCTTGGCATTTTTATAAATATATTTTCTAATTTGTTTTGATTCATATAATGGAGTTGATATCTTAAATATTTTTATATTATAGACAGGAATTAATGTAACAACAGTACTATTTAACTTCTTGGTTATATATATATCAATAAACTTTGTTTTTTTGGGCATAATTTTTATATCACTACTGCCATTTATTGTACAAATATAACTATTTTTTTTTATATTTATTATCTTTTTTTTGCATGCAAAAGGTGTTTTATTAAAAATATGTAAAATTGCATAATCTTTTTTATTTTCTTTTGTACTGTTTAGTACTATAGTTAATGCAAAAAGAGAGTGTAATGTTAAAAACAACAGGGCAACAAAAAGTTTTTTCACCAGATAGTCTCCCTCTTATTGAAGCAGAATTTAACAAGAAGACCTCTAATTAAAGCTGCAGTGAGGGAAACAATTACAATTTTCATTATCTAAAATCCACTTGCCACCACATACGAACTTATCATTTCCAAGAAAGGTTCAATAGTAAATATAGCAAATATTGTAACAATAGCGCTGAAACCAACTATTGTTTTAAGTGCTGTTGATGCATTTTTTACATATATTATATTTGCCTTACTATCTGGTTCTTTTAAAAACATATAAACTATAAGTTTTAGATAATAATATGCAGCGACTGCACTATTTAAAACCATTAATATAGCGAGAAAAGTATTGCCACTGTTTATTATAGCTCCTAAAAGATACAGCTTTCCCCAAAACAGCGCAAAAGGAGGAACTCCCGCTAATGAAAGCATAAATAAAGCCATAATTGTCGCAGCTACCGGCTTTACAGTAACCATGCCGGCAAATTTTTGATATGGATGATCATATTTTGCGGTAAATTCACTTTTTTTGTATCTTGATATCCATAGCATTGCAAATGCCCCAAGATTTGTAAAAGTAAACATTATCCAATATAAAAACAGAGCATTATGTGCTTGAGTAGTATTGATTAGTACAGCACTCATAACAAAACCGGCATGACTTATGGAACTGTATGCTAACATTCTTTTGACGCTTTTTTGCACCAAAGCCATGATATTAGAAAAAGTCATTGTAATTATTATCATAGCATATAATACATAATATGCCCAAGAAATTCCGGCACTTATGAAAATATCAAAAAATCTTAAAGCCACTATTAATCCCGCTATTTTTGGAACTATTGAAATGTATCCGGCTGTTGCTGCACTTGCTCCTTCGTAAACATCAGGAACCCAAGTGTGAAACGGAATAAATGATAATTTAAATCCCAAAGCAGCAAACATAAATGCAATAGCCCCCAATAAAGGAATAATACTCCCATACTCACCCGCTGATACGACCTTGGCTATTTGGTGAAGCTCAACGCTACCGGTTATAGCATAGAGTATAAGTGCTGAGAAAACAAAAAAGCCTGCTGCCAAAGCCCCCATGGTAAAATACTTTATAGCTGCCTCAAATGACTTTTCAAGATTGTGCATTGCTATTATTGTATACAAAGACAAGCTTGCTGTCTCCAGCCCGATAAAAATAAGCATTAGGTTATCGCTTGCAACCATAAATTGAAACCCTGCTGTCATAAATAAAAATAGTGCAAAAAATTCAGGATGAGAGTACTCATGAAATCTTTTTGATGTTAATGCCAAAGGGATAAAAAGCATAGAGGCAACTAATATGATAATTTGACCAAGTACTGCAATACCATCATCCAATATCATGCCAAACATTCCTCTGCTTGGTCCGTTAAATCCTAAAACTACACCCAAATCAATCACAAGAACCAATATACTAAGCATTACATACAAGCTTTTTGATAAATCTTTCTTTATCAAGTCTATACAAAGTATTCCAAGCCCTCCAAAAATTACTATTATCATTGGCATAAGACTACTGATATTTAAAGATGATAGGCTTATTGTTATAGTTTGTAACATTACTTCGCCTCCTTAACTTTTTTAACCAAGATAAGTCTATCTTTGGTTGCTTGTGTTTGAGCTTTCAATCTCATAAGATTTAGCATTTTTTTCACACTATTGTCTATTGGAGTTAAAACAGGCTTAGGATAAATTCCAAGCCACAATACCACTAAAACCATTGGAATTAGAGCCATCAACTCATTTTTATTTAAATCTTTTAATTTTTCATTCTCTTTATTCTTAGATTTTCCAAAGAATGATTCTCTGTATAGATTTAGCATATAAATAGCACCAAGTATTATACCTGTACCTGCAAATGCTGTCAAAACAGGTGATACTTTAAAAAATCCTGCAAGTGATAAAAATTCTCCCACAAACCCCATTGTAAGAGGTAAGCCGACAGATGCCATCATAATAATACCAAATATAACTGCATATTTTGGCATAACTGACGCAAGACCACCAAATTCACTCATAAGTTTAGTATGTCTTCTATCATATATAACTCCAACAAGCATAAACAATGCTCCACTTACAACACCATGGCTTAGCATAAAAAATATAGACCCTGTTATACCTATCGCATTTAAAGCAAATGTTCCAAGAACTATAACACCCATATGGGAAATAGAACTGTAAGCGATAACTTGCTTCATATCTTTTTGGGCAAATGCTACCATAGCCGTATAAATAATCATAATAATAGCTAAGATAGCTATAACGGGAGTAAAATAAACACTAGCATCTGGAAAAAGAGGAAGTGAAAATCTTACAAAACCGTAAGTTCCCATTTTAAGCAAAACTGCTGCCAAGATGATTGAACCAATAGTAGGAGCTTGACCATGAGCATACGGAAGCCAAGTATGGAATGGAAACATTGGAACTTTTATGGCAAATCCTATAAAAAAGGCTATAAAAAGTAAAATTTGTAAATGTACAGGAATTACCAAAAGTTGCCAATCTGTGATAGAAAAAGTCCAAATACCTGTTACTTGATGAAAATAATCAGCAAGATATAAAATACCGATTAACATGATAAGAGAACCCGCAAATGTATATAAAAAGAATTTAATAGATGCATAAATCCTGAGGTTGCCACCCCACGCACCGATAATGTAGAGCATAGGAACCAAAGAAAATTCCCAAAAAAGATAAAATACTATGACATCCAAAGCACTGAATACTCCGATTAGTGTCATTTCAAGAATAAGTACGGTTATTACTAAATTCTTAATATTTTTTTTGACACTTAGCGCTATTAAAGACAACATGGTCATAAATGTGCTAAGTATTATCAAAAATAGCGATATTCCGTCAATTCCAATATGATAATTGATACCATAACTACTGATAAGCGGATAATACTCTACAAACTGAAAATTTGCACCGTGAATATTATAATTAAACCAAAGAGCAAGGGATAATAAAAATTCTACAGTTGCAATAGATATACCGTAAGCTTTAATACTGTCTTTGTTTACGATAAATCCTAACACTCCTGCAAATAGAGGAAAAAATATAATTAATGATAATAAATGATCCATCAAACCGCTCCTTACTTAGCTGGGTTAAATATGACTGCTAAGAGCAACAATACCAAAAGACCAAAGACCATAAGTCTCAGCATTTTAGATAAATTACCACTTTGCATTACCCGTGCTTTATCTCCGCCTGAATAAAGCACTCTAGCAATAGTATCTACTATTTTATCAACTATTGCAACATCAATCTTTTGCCACAGAAATGTAGAAACCGTCATATACGGTCCCACAATGCATTTATTATAAAAATCCGGTATATAATACTGATTTGATAATAATTTATAAATAGGATATTCTTCAACTTCTTTACTAAAACCTCCTGTGCTGTATTTATAAACAGCATAAAAAATACCGGAGAATGCGATACCCAAAGTAACTGTCATCAAAACATAACTCATAAAATGAGGTACTATATCTATATCATAAGAAGGCAAAAGCTCAGTTGCCAATCTTTCAAAAGGATGTTCAAAAAATCCACCGATTGTAGCAAACAGTGCAAGTGGAGCCATAGACCAAAGTACAAATGCTTTTACTTCATGTGGATGAAAACCAAATCTTTTATACTTAGCTTCTCCAAAAAATACAAGCATTACAAGTCTAAAACTATAAAATGCAGTCATTCCAGCTCCTATCCATAAAAGAGCCCAAAGAATATAATGATTTTGAGTAAAGGCTACTTCTAAAATCTTGTCTTTACTAAAAAATCCGGCAAACGGATAAATGCCTGACAATGCCAAAGAAGCTACGGCCATGATAATCATAGTCCATTTCATTTTATCACCTAATGCACCCATTTTTTTAATATTAAGTTCATCATCCATAGCATGCATTACATTTCCAGCACCTAAAAATAAAACTGATTTAAAGAATGCATGAGTTATAAGATGGAATAAAGCTATCCAGTAAGCACCCAATCCGGCTGCAACAAACATATACCCAAGCTGACTCAAAGTAGAATATGCGATAATCTTTTTTAAATCATTATGAACAAGTGCCATTGATGCCGCAAATACGGCAACAAATGCTCCAAGACTAGCTATAAAAATACCAACTTCAGGGATCATAGAAAATACTTGATTGGCTCTGATTACTAAAAATACACCTGCTGTTACCATTGTAGCGGCATGAATCAAAGCAGAAACCGGTGTAGGACCCTCCATGGCATCTGCAAGCCATGTGTGAAATGGAAATTGTGCCGATTTACCCATAGCCCCGATAAATAATAATATACCAATAACAGTAACAGTAGTCAAACTAACTCCGGAAATTTTTGCAAAAACTATATCATACTGAAGACTACCAATATTCCAATATATTAAAAGTATTCCAAGTAGCATCCCCAAATCTGCAATTCTATTCATAATAAATGCTTCATTTGCTGCCCATGATGCTGTATCTTTGTGATACCAAAAGCCTATTAACAACCATGAGCAAAGCCCAACTCCTTCCCATCCTATAAAAAGACCCAAAAAGTTATCGCTCATAACAAGTATCAGCATTGAAAAAACAAATAATGAAAGATATATAAAAAATCTGTTAAAACTTTTATCATGCTCCATATATCCGATAGAATAAATATGAATCATAGAAGATACAAAAGTTACCATTGCCATCATTATAACCGAAACCGAATCTACAACAAAACCAAATGGAATATTTAAACCACCTACATCAATCCAATCCATAAGTTTTACATGATAAATATGACCCTGACTTACATTGTACAATAATATCAATGCCGATATACTAGAAACAATCAACATAATAGATGCAAAAATACCAGTTATTAATTTCTTGTCTCTACCTCCAAAAACCGCCGCAAACATCGAACCGACAAGTGGAGCAAACAGTGTTATGTATATATATTTTTCCATTTTTAACCCTTCATACTTTGCATACTGTCAAGATCTATTGTTGAATTCCTCTTATACCATAACATCAAAAGTCCCAATCCAACTGCAACTTCGCTTGCGGCAACTGCAATTATAAAAAAAGCAAACATTTGCCCAGTCATATCATGGTGATATTTTGAAACAGCAGCAAAACCTATATTAACTGCATTTAAAAGTATTTCGGTAGAAAAAAACAACATTAATAAATTTTTTCTTCTTACTATACCAATCAGTCCAATCACAAACAATATGGAGCTTAAAACCAAATAATGTGTTAGTGTTATCATTTTGCAACCCCTCTTTCAAACTCATCTTCAGCAATAAAATCATCTTTTAAACTTAAACTTATATCCATTTTTTTGCTAACTAGCACAATTCCTGCAACCATTGCAACAAGAAGCATTACGGCAGTCAACTCAAAAGGTACCAAGTATTGTGTAAATAAAATATAACCTACCATTTTTGGATTGCTGACTCCATCAATCATAGGAGATTGTGATACTATGGCACTTGAAACCAAAGGAGAAGAAACTATAACAACTAATAATATTGCTATGGCAACGGCAAATGAATAAATCATTCTTTTACCTTTGATTTTTTCTTTTACATCTCTTGTTGTATCTATAAATATCATACCAAATGCATATACAGCCATAACTGCACCGCTGTAAACTATAATCTGTACTACTCCTAAGAAATCGGCACCGAGTATGAAAAAAAATCCTGATATAAAAATCATACCACCCGCTAAGGCACTCATAGCATACAAAGCATTTTTGCTAAATACAACTATACAAAACATAAATATCGTTAAAAACGAAAATAAATAAAAAGCAATTATTTCATACATTATAGATCCTTAATACGCTAATGGTGTTTTCTTAATAAACTTATCTGCATCTTTACTTGGTGACCCAAAACCCAGAAACTCTTTTTGTTTTCCGGCTTTAAATTCATCTAAAGGTGTAAGCAAGTCTTCTTTTGTGGCAAAATCGGCTCTTTGTTCTCCCGCATGCTCATAATCTTTTCCGTGGACAATAGCAAGTTCAGGACAAACTTCAGCACAGTATCCGCAAAATATACATCTTCCGAAATTAATAGTATAATCAAGTACTTCTTTTCTACTATTTTTATCAATCTTTGTATCAATCCTAATACAATTTGCTATACATATCTTTTCACACAGTCCACATCCAATACAACGATTCTCAGCACTTTCAAGAAGTCTTTGAAGCCTATGTATTGCTCTGTATCTTGGAGATATAGGCAACTTTTCAAGAGGATACTGAACAGTATGTATGTTAAATTTTAACATTTCTCTTAACATTATCCATAAACCTACAAAAAGCTCACCTTTAAAGGTCCTTTTAGATACTTGTAAAAATTTATCCCATGGTTTACTCGCAGGTGCCTTGATATCTATGAATTTATACCCTTCTTTTATATTTCTATCTTTAAAATCTTTATTCATAATTTTCCTCCCTATACAAGCACAATACCTGTTATCAGTATATTGATAACAGCGACAGGCATTAACACTTTCCAACAAAACCACATAAGCTGATCAGGTCTGACATGCGGCCAGGCTGCTCTTACCCATAAAAATGCGAAAATAAAAAATGATATTTTAATGAGTATTGCAATAGCTCCCGGTATAAATCCCCATGGATTAAACCCTCCAAGAAATATAAGCGAGACTAAAAATGATATTGTAAACATATTTGCATATTCACCAATAAAAAACAGTCCCCATCTCATACCAGAATATTCAGTAGCATATCCAGAAACGATTTCAGCTTCATGCTCCATCAAATCAAATGGGGTCCTGTTTGTCTCCGCATAACCTGAAATTAAAAATATGATAAAAGCTATCGGTTGTTTCCATATAAGCCAATCAGCAAAGCCACCGATTTGATAATTATTTATATCTATCAATGACAATGAGCCTACTATCATCAAAGGAGCCAATATGGATAAACCTGTTGCAACTTCGAAAGATAAGAGCTGTATCACTGTCCTTGCTGCTCCTAAAAGTCCCCATTTGCTTGATGAACTCATTCCAGCCAATAATGGTCCGTACATACCTGCTCCCATAACACCTATGATAAACAATATACCAACATTAATATCTGAAATTATAGGATGAACA
The DNA here is from genome assembly GCA_026993075.1 of Campylobacteraceae bacterium. Taxonomy (GTDB): domain Bacteria; phylum Campylobacterota; class Campylobacteria; order Campylobacterales; family JALSKU01; genus JALSKU01. Next base: position 3,134 of record JALWUQ010000058.1, on the reverse strand, counting down.
GTATATCCAAATATTGTAAACTGGGGAAGTATTGGTAAAGCTGAAAGTGCCGTAAAAGCTGCAGTAGCAGAAATTACCGGAGCTATTATAAATATAGCTCTTACAGCATTTTGAGGGATTATATCCTCTTTTGTAAAAAGTTTTATACCATCAGCAATAATCTGTAAAACTCCATAAGGCCCTACATTCATAGGACCTAATCTTCTTTGCATAAAAGCTAATATTTTTCTTTCTACATAAGTAGTAAAACCGGCACCTGCTGAAAAGATTATAAGAATAACCAATATCTTTATAAGTGTTGCAATTATATATCCTGTATCACTCATGACTTACACCTTTGAATTTTAACTTTTGCATATCTATAACCGCCTTCAAATAAAATCTCACTATCTAAATTTTTATCAAAAGTCGGAAGATATGGTATATTTCCATTTATTTTATTATCAATTCTAATAACAGTTTCAAGCTTTTCACCATTATCATTTGAAATCTCTACAATATCATTTTCACTAAAATCATTATTTTCTAAAAACCCATTTGAAACAAATAATGCACCTTTTTCATTTAACTGCTTGCATTTGTTGGTAAATTTACTAAATTGCAATACAGGATCGCACCTGTAAACAACAACCCCATCGAAACTCTCTATCTCTTCAAGCTCTTTGGGAACTCTTTGTTTTGTTCTTTTTGTTATATTTGTTAGTTTATAACCTCTGTGTTCATTGCCACTATTATCAAAATGATTGGGTAAATCATCAAATGCTATATCTTTAAAGCCTCTGTTTTTAGGAAGTTGTTTGGTATAATCAATAGTAAACTCTGCTTTTAATCCTAAAGCATTTGCTATATCATTTAGGGTGTATCCACCATAAGAGAGTGCTGCATTTGTAGGTACAACCCTTTTATCTATATTTGTAAATGTTCCTTCTTGTTGATTGAGTGCTGGCATATCAAGGTCTCCATCTCCTAATGCACTAAGAGTAAAATCTCCTTGTACATTATATCCGATAGTATAATCTCCCTCTTTATCATCTAAATCACATATCAAAGATACTCCCAATGAATTTGTTTGAGGTGGGATAATAACTACCTTAAAATCACTATATTTTTCTATAAGTCCTGCTATGAGAGCTATATTTTTTGATTCTTTATGAGAGTATAAATCTTCACCAAGGATGAGAGAGAACTTATCTTTTTTTGCAAGAAATTTGGTTAGCTTGGCATCAAATTCATCTCCTATGCCAATTTTATCATACAAAATATTTTTATCCACCTCAACAATCTCTTCCATATCTTTTTCATCAAGTTTTTTTATTACTGTTTTTTTCTCTGCTTTGTGAAAACTGCTTAATATATCCAAAATTTCATTTGGCAATTTTTCTTTATCGCAAAATTTATCAAGTATGAGATACAGTATCGCCTCTTCAGAGCCAATTTTATTTTCAATTTGCAAAATATTTTTGCTGTAACCTTGTACGATGGGATCTCCAACCGGATGAAAATATATCCCCGCACCCTTATTCATAGTTAGAGCATTGTTAAAAGCAAAACCGCTGTTTGGGCTATCTGTTTTAAGAGCAGATCCAACAGATATTATAAAATTACTCTCCTTTACAGTTTTCAAATCACCGTTATACAGACTAAGTCCACTCTCTTTTGCAAATTCATTTAAAAACTTCTGAAAAGCTTTTGTATTTTTATTTATCAATTTAAAACCAAACTTATCTTTTAATTTTTGCAAGATTAGAGCTTCTTCGTTTGTTATAAAAGAGTCAAATTTAATAGTATCAGCCTTTTTAAAAGCTTCAAGTGCCTTTTTAAAAGCAACTTTATCTTTTTTTACATTTTCATTGGCAAAATCGAACCCAAATCTGGCAGCTCCGTTTATCTTGGAATAGTGAAATTCATTCGTAACTCTAAAAATTTTATCTTTTGGATTTTTGATACTCTCATGTCTTAACTCATAAAATATTTGTGAGCAGTCACTGCTATGAGGATTTGAAGCTGGTATTCTCTTAAGCTCCCATGCATTTGCATTGTATTTAAAATCGCTACTGGTTAATGCACCGACAGGGCATACGCTGATACACTCTCCACAAAATGTGCAATCAAGACTCTCGCCACTGACTGTCCCTATGATAGACTTTTGAAGCTTATTCCACATAGCATAAGCATCTTTTGGCATTTTTTCTTTATAGCCTTTATCAAGAGGCTCTCCTCCTCTTGGGATAGTTTTCAAAGCACTATCTCCTATCATATCTTTGCAAACAGTAACACATCTTTCACAAACGATACACAAAGAGGGATCATAATCAATCAATCCCCACTTCCTGAGACTTCTATCACAATCCACAATTGCATAGCTCTGAGAATCAACGCCCATATATAAAGTATTATTTTGGAGCTCACACTCCCCACTTTGGTCACAAACACCACATTGCAAAGGATGATTTACATCATAAACCTCCATAACGGCTCTTCGTTCTTTTGCAATCTCTTCATTCTCGGTTATTATCTGCATACCGTCTTTGGCTTTGGCATTACATGAATATACCCTTTTTCCATCCGCTTCAACCAAACAAAGTCTGCAAGCAAGAGTAGGAGAACACTCTGTAAGATAGCATATTGCGGGTATATAAATATCATTTCTTCTGGCAATATTTAGTATAAACTCACCCTCTTTTGCATTACAATTTTTGCCATTTATGTTTACTGTAATTTCACTCATGTATCACTTCCGTCCATGCTTATTTTTGCTCTAAAATATCTATACTTTGACAGCAATATATCTTGATGTAAAATAGTGTCAAACAAAGATAGTTCAGCAACCGTACCTTTTAAATTCTTATTTATTTTAAATTTTCTTTTTATTGTAACTTCACCCAAATCAACAATGACATTCATTCCACCTTTTATCTTTGCCGCAGTTGCAAATTGGGCTGAGCCATAAAGAAAACTTTTTTCTTCAATAGGCTTGCAAATAGTCGTAAATTCATTGAACTGATGAACAGGATCGCACCTGTAAACAACAACCCCATCGAAACTCTCTATCTCTTCAAGCTCTTTGGGAACTCTTTGTTTTGTTCTTTTTGTTATATTTGTTAGTTTATAACCTCTGTGTTCATTGCCACTAT
>JALWUQ010000057.1 GCA_026993075.1 Campylobacteraceae bacterium | reverse complement strand
AGTTATTATACCAAAAATTTCTCTATTGTATTACATGCTTAAATTTTAATCACATATTAGCTGAAATGATATAAGTTTTTATGATAGAATTATTTATCAAAAAAATTAAGGAGAATTTATGAGAAAATTAAAATTTCTTTTAAGTCTATCAGCATTACTACCTTTGGTAGCAAGTGCAGCGACAGATAAAATAAACGGTGGTGACACAGCCTGGATGATAGTTGCTACTGCCCTTGTTATGGTTATGACACCAGCAGGACTGGCACTTTTTTATGGTGGTTTGACAAGAAAGAAAAATACTTTAAATACGATTAGTATGAGTCTTGGCGGTTACTCAGTAGCAACTTTGGCATGGATTATTGTAGGTTACAGTATAGCTTTTGGACATGGAGATATTATAGGAAGTGGCAAATTTATGCTTGAGGGAATAACTCCAGATACTATAAAAGGAAGTATCCCTGAGCTTTTATTTGTAGCCTTTCAGGGAACCTTTGCAGCTATCACTATAGCAATTGCTAGCGGTTCAATGATAGAAAGAGTTAAATTTTCAACATATTTGTTATTTTCCTTTTTATGGGTTATTGTAGTGTATGCACCTATTGCTCACTGGGCTTGGGGTGGCGGAACTACTTTAAATTTTGGAGAAATGGATTTTGCTGGAGGTACAGTTGTGCATATAAATGCCGGTATCGCTGGTTTTGTTGTAGCTATGATTTTAGGCAAAAGAAAAGGCTTTGGTAAAGAAGCTATTAAGCCGGTATCTCCTATACTTGTAGCACTTGGTGCAGCATTGTTGTGGTTTGGATGGTTTGGTTTTAATGCAGGAAGTGAACTTGCTGCTGATGGTGTTGCTGCAAGTGCATTTATAGTGACAAATGTTGCTGCTGCTCTTGGAGTTTTGGGTTGGATGGCAGCTGAGTATTTTGTTTATAAAAAATCAACTTTAGTAGGTGCTGCTTCAGGTGCGGTTGCAGGTTTGGTTGCTATAACACCAGCAAGTGGAAGTGCAGGTGTAGGAGGAGCTATTATCATCGGTGTTATTGGTGGGATACTTGGATTTTTTGGAGTTTCAAAAATCAAAAAATTATTTAAAGTTGATGATTCATTAGATGCTTTTTGGGTACATGGTCTTGTTGGTATTTGGGGTTCAATTGCAACCGCAATATTTATAGCTGGATATGCGATGCCAGAACACTATAACATGGGTTCTCAGATAATTAAACAGATAGAAGCTATACTTCTTACTGTTGTTTACAGCGGTATTATGAGTGCAATTGTATTTTTTGTAGCAAGCTTGTTAACTGGTGGTGGAAGAGTTGATGCTGAAACTGAACAAATGGGGCTTGATGAGAGCGTACATGGCGAAGAAGCCTTTAATCTATAGGAGATAAAAATGAAAAAAATCGAAGCAATTATAAAACCTTTTAAATTGGATGATGTAAAAGAAGCTTTAGTAGAAGCAGAGATAGAGGGTATGACTGTCAGTGAAGTGAAAGGTTATGGAAGACAGCAAGGTCATAGTGAACTTTACAGAGGAATGGAATATGTGGTTGATTTTCTACCAAAAGTAAAAATTGAAGTTATTGTTACAAAACCTTTTTTGGATATTGCACTTGAAAAGATAATTAGTGCTGCAAAAACAGGAAAAATAGGTGATGGGAAGATATTTGTCTCAGATATAGAAAAAACTATCAGAATAAGAACTGGAGAGGAAGATGCAGAAGCATTGTAAAGTAAATTTTTTACTGACCTTACGCACTATAATGAGCAAAGCTCGTTATAGTTTCAGGAAACTAACATTCCTGCAACTCTCTTGAAGCTTACGAAAAGTAAGACTTTTCGAGAAAAAAGTTCATAAGGTCAGTTTTTGATATCAAATACCAATTCTCTTTTTAATGAGAATTGGTATGATTGGAATTTTTCTCATATAGTTTTATATAAATTTGCAATATATCAATAGCAGCTGGAGTTACTCCACTGATTTGCGAAGCTGAAAAAAGAGTCGGTGGTTTTATTTTATTTAGTTTTTCAACTACTTCATGACTTAAACCTGAAATATTGCTTATATCTAAATCATCTGGTATCTTCAAATCCATTAAAGTTTTCATTTTATTGATTTGCTCTTTTTGTTTATCTATATAATTAAAATATTTGGTTTCAACTAAAATTTGCTCTTTAATAATGGTAGGTAAGTTTTCTAATTCAGGAACAAGTTTGTCTAATTTGGTTATATTAAAATTTTTTCTGGCAACAATTTTTTTTAATTCAACTTTATCTGTAATTTTGTCTTCATTAATAGAATTTAAAAATAAATTATTTTCTTTTGAAGGGGTTAAAAACTTATCATTTAAAAGTTTAACTCCTCTTTGCGTCTGTTCTTTTTTATAAAGCATTCTTCCATAGGTTTTTTCATCTATTAAGCCAAGTTTGTATCCATATCCCATAAGTCTTAAATCAGCATTATCTTCTCTTAAAAGAAGTCTGTATTCAGCTCTGCTTGTAAACATTCTATATGGTTCTTTGGTGCCTTTTGTAACTAAATCATCTATTAAGACACCTATATAAGCCTCATCTCGTCTAAAAATTAGCGGATCTTTACCATCAATCTCTAATGATGCATTTACCCCAGCCATAAATCCTTGGGCAGCAGCTTCTTCATATCCGGTTGTACCATTGATTTGTCCAGCACAAAAAAGTCCTTTTATTTTTTTTGTTTCCAATGAGTGTTTAAGTTCAGTCGGATCTATGAAATCATATTCTATAGCATATCCATATCTGACAATTTTTGCATTTTCCAACCCTTTTATAGATTGTAGCATTTCTAACTGAATATCAACAGGCAATGAAGTTGTCAAGCCATTGATATAGTATTCTGTGGCTTCACGAGTTTGAGGTTCAATAAAAAGATGATGTCTCTGTTTTTCTCTGAAACGATTTATTTTATCTTCAATACTTGGACAGTATCTAGGCCCCATACCCTCAATCTGTCCTGTAAAAAGAGGGGCTCTATAAAAATTATTTTCTATGATTTGGTGTGTTTTTTCATTTGTGTATGTTATATAGCAAGGTAATTGTTTTGGATTAAAATATTTCTTTTCAGTTCTAAAACTAAAAGGTAGAGCCGGGATATCTCCATTTTGTATCTCCATTTTTGAAAAATCTATACTTTTAGCATCAATTCTTGGGCAGGTACCGGTTTTTAATCTTTGTATATTCAAATCAAAATTTCTAAGCGAATCGCTTAATTTGTTAGATGGAAACTCTCCCGCTCTTCCGGCACTTTGTTTAAAATCACCTATATGAATAAGACCCTTCATAAATGTTCCGGTTGTTATGATAACTTTTTTTGCATGGTAGTGATTTTTCAGATTTGTTATAACTCCGGTTACTTTTTTACCGCTTGATGTTACTTCATCAACAGTCTCTTGTTTTATGCTTAGATTTTCAGTATTTAAGCAAATATTTCTCATAAATATTCTATATCTATCCATATCTATCTGAGCTCTGCTGCCTCTTACGGCCGGACCTTTTGATATATTAAGAGTTCGAAACTGTAAAGCTGTATTGTCAGTTGTTAAGCCCATTTGTCCACCAAGTGCATCTAACTCTTTTACGAGATGTCCTTTTGCCAAACCACCGATAGCAGGATTGCAACTAGCAGCACCTATTTGCTCTGCCAATATAGTGATAAGCAGTGTCTTTTTGCCCATTCTAGCACTACTTAAAGCTGCTTCAATACCTGCATGACCACCACCTACGACAATTATATCGAATTTCATATTTTACCTCACAAAAAATTGAGATTTATTATACCATTTTAGTGCTTCATAATTTTTGATATAATATATTGTGTAAGTTTAGATATTATACAATATTTTTATAAGGAAATGAAAAAATGTTTACAGGGCTTATAAGGGAAATAGCACAAGCTTCGTTGAAAAATAGTAATTTACTAGAGATTAGTGCTTCTTACAAACCAAATATCGGCGATTCAATAGCAGTTAACGGGGCATGTTTAACAGTTGTAAAAAAAAGTAATAACTCGTTTTTTGTAGAACTTTCTCACGAGAGTAAAAAAGTTATAGAAACAGATAATTTAAACGCCAAAGTGCATATAGAACCGGCTATGAAGCTTAGTGACAGGATAGAAGGACATATTATTCAAGGGCATATAGACTGTAAAGGGATAATAGTAAAAATACAAAAAAATGAAAATAATTATGACTTTTATATAGCAGTTCCAAAAGAGTATATAAAGTTTATCATTCCTAAGGGAAGCATTGCGGTTGACGGAGTAAGCTTGACAATAAATGAAGTTTTTAATGATAGTTTCAGACTTACTATCATACCGCATACTGTAAAAAATACACTTTTTAATGATTATAGACTAAACAAAGTTGTAAACATAGAAACAGATATGTTTGCAAGATATATTTATCATATTTTTAAAGCAAAGAAGTCTCTTTCTTGGAATGAAGTTGATAATATAATGGCAAAATGGTAAAGAGGATAAATGAGAGCTTTTTTTGAAGATAATAGTATTTTGGCTTTTTTTACCGATAGGCATGGCGGAGTTTCTAAAGTGCCTTATGAAAGTCTAAATGTTAGTGACAGTGTTGAAGATAAGCCTTCTGATATCATAAAAAACAGACAGATTATAGCTGATAATAATGATTTTTTACTTGAAAATATGGTATATATGGAGCAAATTCATAGTGCAAATATAAAAATTGTAACTAATAGTTTTGTTTCAAAGATAAGAGGTTGTGATGGAATCATAACTGATAAAATAAAAATTCCACTAATGACAATGGCAGCAGATTGCGCGCCTGTATTGGTTTATGATAAAGGTAAAAAGATTATAGCTGCACTGCACTCCGGAAGAGTAGGTACATTCAAGGGAGTTATAAGTGCAGCAATTTATAAGATGAGGATAAATTTTGGCAGTTTGCAAGAAGATATAGTTGTTCATGTTGGTCCTTCTATCGCAAAGTGCTGTTATGAAATAGATGAAAGTATTGCAAATTTTACTATAAAAAATTTTGGCAGTAAATACATATCTTCAAAAAATAACAAATATTTTTTAGATATAAAATCAATAATCAAAGAGCAGTTGATATCTCTGAAGTTATTGGAAAAGAATATAAGAATATCAGATATTTGTACAAGTTGTGATAAAAATTATTTTTCTTACAGACGAGATGGACTTACTGGAAGATTTTGCGGTATTATTATGTTGAAATAACAAATTATGGCATGGTTTTATTTTAAGTAATCCAAGTTTTTTCCTATTGATAGGTTTTTATCTGGTTTTCCTATATAAAATCCTTGTGCATAATCAAAATCCAACTCTTTAATTTTTTCATATATCTGCTTATTGTGAACAAATTCTGCAATAGTTCCAATCTTTAATTTTTTGGCAAATTCTACTATGGTACTTGTTATTATTTGCGCATCTTCATTGATATCAATATTTTTTATAAGAGAACCATCTATCTTTAAATAATCAACATCAAGCTTTAGTATGTATTCAAAATTGGAATATCCGCTTCCAAAATCATCTATTGCAATCTTTGCTCCTAAAGACTTAACATTACGAAGAAATTTAGTTACATCTTTATAATTTTCAATTCCCTCACTCTCAAGTATTTCAAATACAATCCATGATCCGATATCGTTTTTCTCAAGCATACTCAAAATAAAATTATTAGTATTTCTATCAAGTATATCATCAACTGACAAGTTTATAGATATTTCACCGTTTAGTGATCCCATAGCATCTACTGCCCTTGAAAATATCTCTTTTGTTAATCTTGGATATAACTTTGATTTTTTAGATATCTGTAAAAATTCTGACGGCATCATGATATTATTTTCTTCTGTTTCGAGCCTCATAAGTGTTTCATATTTGTCAACTTTATTACTTTTTATATTGTATATTGGCTGAAAAAATGGAATTACCTGTTTTGATTGTATTGCTTGCTTAATAATTTTATTTATTTTTATATTTCTTTCCTGAATATTTTCATTATCAGGATCATCTATGTATATTTCAAATTGAGTTTGTTTGAGTTTTGCTTTTTTAAATGCACTGTGTGTTGATTTTAAAAGATGGTCATTGTCGATGGTTGCACCGATAGTAAAGCCAATGTCAAGCTCATTATCTTGAATTTTGAATTTTGTATCTATTATATTTGATGAAATTTTATTTAAGTATTTACTTAATTCAGCCACCGTTTTGTATTTGTCTGTAAAAATAGCGTAATTATCAGCTTCTAATTTGTATAATTCTGCTTTTTCATCTGGTAAATTGATTTGTAGCCATTTTGATATTTTTTTTAAAACAGTATCTCCAAAATCATACCCATAGAAATCATTAATATCTTCAAAAGAGTCAATATTCACAAGGATTAAGGCTTTATGCTTTAAGTGTTTACTTCTTTCTAATCTTTCTAGAAGCGTTATCCTATCAGGCAGATCCTTTGTACTAATGGATACATCTTTATTTTTTTCTTTGTAAAAAATAAAAATTACTAATAAAAGTATAACGGCAGAAATTATTATAGAAAGAAACCTGAAATTTTCTGTACTAAATATTATATTTATTAATAATAATATAATAATTAAAGAAGTTGCTGTATGCTTTTTCAAAAATTCCCTTTTCCCAATATCGTTCGTTAAGGCAAGATAAAATCGTAAAACTTTATCTTAATAATTCTTAAAGAGTTATTAGTTAAATTTTATTTTATCTACATATATAATCGACAAAAATTTGTATTTATTTACACCTCGTTTTTAAAGGATGTTTAATAAAGTTTTCAGTATAATCCTTGTCTTAATCTCACACACACCAATCCTTAATGGTTGCACTAATTAGTGTTGATGGGTGTGGAGGATAAAACCTAAATTAATTCAAGGAGAAAGAATGGTTACTATGAAGGATTTATTGGAGTGTGGTGTTCACTTTGGACATCAAACAAGAAGATGGAACCCAAAGATGAAAAAGTATATCTTTGGTGAAAGAAAAAATATTTATATTATAGATTTGCAAAAAACTTTAAGATATTTCAGATATACATATAATGTTGTAAGAGATGCAGCAGCTGAGGGTAAGACAATACTTTTTGTGGGCACTAAAAAACAGGCAAATGCTGCTATAAAAGAGTATGCTTTAAAATGTGGTATGCCTTATGTTGATCACAGATGGTTGGGTGGAATGCTTACAAACTTCCAGACAATAAAACAATCAATTAGAAAACTTGAAGTTATACAAAAAATGGAAGAAGAGGGTCAACTTGACTTACTGACAAAAAGAGAAGCTCTTGTACTAAGAAGAAAAAAAGATAAACTTATAGCTTATCTTGGCGGTATAAGTGATATGAAAAAAGCTCCCGATATGGTTTTTGCCATTGATACTGTTAAAGAAAGAATAGCAGTAGGAGAAGCAAACAAGCTTGGTATCCCTGTTGTTGCGCCAATAGATACAAATTGTGATCCTGATGTCGTTGACTATCCGATTCCGGGCAATGACGATGCTATAAGAAGTATTCAGCTTTTTTGCAAAGAGATGTGTGAAGCCATAATAGAAGGTAAAGAAATATTATCTCAAAATCAAGCTGATAATGCTGAGGAAGTTATGGAAAATAAAGAAAACAATGAAGAGAATGAAGAAGCTAAAATAAAAGAAGAGATTACGGAAGAAGTAAAAAAAGAAGCTTCAGAAATTTCCGAAATAAAAGAGGAGAATAAATAATGGCAAGCATTAGCGCAGCATTAGTAAAAGAATTAAGAGGAATGAGCGGTGCTGGAATGATGGATTGTAAAAAAGCTCTTGGCGAGACAGATGGCAATATCGAAAAAGCGATGGAGCTTTTAAGAGAAAAAGGTCTTGGAAAGGCTGCTAAAAAATCAGACAGATTAGCAAGTGAAGGATTAATCGGCGTAAAAGTAAGTGATGATTTTAAAGTTGCTACTATTACAGAAATTAATTCAGAGACTGATTTCGTAGCAAAAAATGAACATTTTATCGGATTGACTAAAAAAATTACGCAATTAGTTCAAGAAAAAGATATTACTGATATTGAAGAGCTTAAAAAAACAGAAATAGATGGTATTGCATTTGAGGAATATTTTAATACAAACATAGCTAAAATAGGCGAAAACTTGGTTGTAAGAAGAATAGCAACTATCAAAACTAAAGAAAATGGTATAGTAAATGGGTATGCTCATTCAAATGGTAGGGTCGGAGTTATACTTGGTGCTGCTTGTGAAAATGAAGATGTGGCAAAAAAAGCTACCACATTACTTAAAAATATCGCAATGCATGCAGCTGCTATGAAACCACAATATATAAGTTACCAAGAATTAGATGCTGAGTTTGTTAAAAAAGAGACAGAAGCATTAAAAGCAACTATTGAAAAAGAAAACATTGAATTAAAAAGACTTGGAAAAACTTTAAAACATGTTCCAAAATATGCTAGTAGACTTCAATTGAGTGATAAAGTCTTAGAAGATACAAAAAAAGAACTTGAAGATGCACTTAGAGCAGAGGGGAAACCTGAAAAAATATGGGACAGGATAATACCGGGACAAATGCAGAGATTTATAGCTGATAATACTTTACTTGATCAAGAGTTGACCCTTCTTAGCCAATTTTTCGTGATGGATGATAAGAAAACTATCAAACAGGTTTTGGAAGAAAAATCTAAAGAGTTTGGTGGAAAAATAGAAATAACTGAATATGTTCGATTTGAACTTGGCGAAGGCTTAGAAAAAAAAGGTTGTGATTTCGCTGCAGAAGTTGCTGAACAATTAAAGTAAAATATAGTATAATTATAAAACTGTGAGTAACATAAAATGAACGAAGAACGGAAAGGCTTCGTTGGTAACTCACAGTTTGACACAACAAATACAGTAAATCTTTTACGATGTGAAGAAATATCTCACTCTTTTGACTATCCTCTTTTTTCAAATATATCTTTATCATTGAACCAAAAAGAAAGTATCGCAATATTAGGTGTAAGTGGAAGTGGCAAGTCATCACTTTTACATATACTCTCAACACTTTTAGTTCCAAATCATGGAAAAGTTTATATTGATGGCAAAAATATATATGAACTAAATGAAAATAAACTTTTATCTCTTCGCCGTAATGATGTTGGAGTTATCTTTCAATCCCATTATCTTTTTAACGGATTTAGTGCTTATGAAAATATAGAACTCTCATCAGTGCTGACTGGTAAAAAAATAGACAATGAACTTTTAAGTATATTGAATATTGATAATGTATTAAATAAAAAAGTGACTGAACTATCTGGAGGTCAGCAGCAAAGAGTTTCTATTGCAAGAGTTTTGGTAAAAAAACCGAAACTTATATTTGCTGATGAGCCTACTGGTAATCTCGATAGAAAAAGTGCAGAAGATGTTATTGATACTATCTTTAGATACATTTATGAGCAAAATTCAGCGCTTTTTTTGGTTACACATGATGAAGAGTTGGCAAAAAAATGTGATAGTGTATATAGACTGAGAGAAGCGAAACTTGAAAAAGAAAAATAATGGAGTTTTTGCATTTAATTAATAGTGAAAAAGTAATACTGATACTGCTACTTTTTACAAGATTGAGTGCTATGATGGCATTTTTTCCATTTTATTCCTATGGTTCAATTCCTGTTAGCATAAAAGCTGTTTTTGCTATTTTTTTAACTGTATTCTTATATCCCCAGGCTACTATGCATATAGAAAATTTAGATATTGCTACAATTTTTCTATCGGTTATGAGTGAACTTTTATTTGGATTTATAGCTGGATTGATGCTTCAGATAGTTTTTGGAGCATTAGGGATAGCTGGTGAGCAAATATCTTTTATCATGGGTTTTTCAATGGCTAGTACAATAGATCCTATGAATGGTGTGAATTCACCGATTATAGGTCGTTTTTTAACTTTATTGGCAATATTGATTTTATTGGCTTTTAATGGACATTATCTGATACTTATGTTTATAAGCTCATCACTTAGTAAGATTGCGTTAGGTGGCTTTTATCCAACTGCTTCAATGTGGTCGTATATATCCCATTCAATTTCCAATATGTTTTTGTTAGGTTTTGTTATCTCTTTTCCTATCATCGCACTTTCAATGCTTAGTGATGCTATTTTTGGTATGCTCATGAAAACAATGCCACAATTTAACCTGCTTGTTGTCGGATTTCCTATAAAAATAGCAATTTCTTTCATAGTTATAAGTGCAACACTCGGATCAATCATGTATTTATTTAAAAAAGAGTTTCTAAGTATTTTTCCTCACCTTATGGCACTGTTTTAAACTGTATTAAAAATATATTGTTATAAAATATTGTTAAAATAAGAAAAATCTAAATTAATGGAGTACAATCATGCAAATACTGTTAATAAACAATAATCCTTCTATCTCAAAACTTATAGATCTAACTGCTAAGAAATATGGATATGACTTAGATGAGACAGAGGATATAAATAGTTTGCAAGATAAGCGAAAAGATATTGTTTTTATTGATGATGCTTTGAGTGACAAGGTTGATTTGGACAAACTGAAAAATTTAACCATGTGTAAAGAATTGGTTTATATAGGAAAAAAAGGTAGCATAAAACCAGATGATTATCAATACGAATTGATTAAACCATTTTTACCAAGTGATTTTCATGATATTGTTGAAAATATATCGTTAATGAATAATGTATCTGAAGAGGTTGTTGCCGAGGATGATATCTTGGAGTCTGTAAAAGAAGAAGAGTTAGAAAGTGAAGAGTTTAACTTAGATGATATAGATTTAGAGACACTTCCAAATATTAAAGAAAGTTCAGAAGAACAGAACGAACCAAAAGAGAGTAAAAGTAATGAAGAAAAAAATATAGAAAAAGAAAATACAGATGATAATATAGAAGATGAAGTCAAAGAAGCAGATGAAACTACTCCTTCTATACTTGACAAAGAAGATATTGAAGAGGTAAAGGGATTGCTTGATGATGAAGAGAATACAAAAGAAATACTACCTTTAGATGTTGATACAGAAGATTTTGATGAAGAGCTAAATATGATAGATAATGCAAAAGAGATAGACAAAGAGAGTAAAGATAAAGATATAACATCTGAATCTAATGAAAATAAAGATGAATTAGATGGTATAGATGAATTTAACCTGAAAGAATTATTTGAAGATAAACAAAAAAGCAAGATAGAAAAGGAAAAAGATATGCCTGCGGATACTGTGAAAAAACCAAAAAAAGATAAAAAAGATAAAAAGAAAAAAAATGATAAAATTAAAGAAGAAATTGTTTCTCAAATTTTAGACATAGACACATTAAGAAATATTCTTGACGGAATGGAAGTAAGGATTAAGTTTTATAATAAAAACAAAAAGAAGTAGTATGAATGATTTAAATACCACTGGATCGATAGTATTGATATCAGGTCCAAGCGGTGCGGGAAAAAGTTCATTAGTTGGCGAGTTGGAAAAAAATATAAATAATATTTATTTTTCTGTATCAGTTACTACAAGAAAGATGAGAAAAGGTGAAATTGAGGGTGTTGATTATCATTTTGTAAGTAAAGATGAGTTTGAAAAAGATATTGCAAATGGTATGTTTTTAGAATGGGCAGAAGTTCATGGTAATTATTACGGAACTTCTATCAAATATACTACTGACGCATTGAAAGCCGGAAAACAAGTTTTATTTGATATTGATGTGCAAGGACATGAGCAGATAAAAAAGAAATTAAAAGATATCACAACTTCTGTTTTTATAACTACTCCGACATTGAAAGATTTGCAAACGAGGCTTCTAAAAAGAGGTACTGATTCATCCGAACAGATAAAAAAAAGAATTCAAAATGCAAAAAATGAACTTAGCTATATGAAAGAATATGATTACTTTATAGTAAATGATGATTTTGAAATTGCCAAAAGGCAACTGTTTTGTATTGTTGAAGTTGCAAAAATAAAAACTTTATCAATAAATATAGATAAATTTATAAAAATATGGTCATCATAGGTTTTAAATGTTATAATTCTGCAAAACTTAAAGGAATATGATTATGGATATGGGAGCAAATGAATTACTCATTATACTTGCTATTGTTGTTATACTTTTTGGTGCAAAAAAGATTCCTGATTTAGCAAAAGGTCTCGGGCAGGGTATTAAAGATTTTAAAAAAGCTGTAAAAGAAGATGAGAAAGAAGATATTTCGGCTAAAAGTGAAAAGATTGAGACCAAAGAAGCCGATAAAAAGCCAAATGATGTTGCAGAGACAACAAAAATTTGACATTAAAATTACTAAGAAATAGCTAATTTGTACAGCAAAAGCGATCTATAAAAAAATTTTATCAATAAATACGGATAAATTTACAAAAAAATAGGTATTGTAAGTTTTAAATGTTATAATATCACAAAATTTTAAGGAGAATAACTATGGGTTTTGGATCACAAGAATTACTTATTATACTTGCTATTGTTGTTATACTTTTTGGTGCAAAAAAGATTCCTGATTTAGCAAAAGGTTTTGGAAAAGGTATTAAAGATTTTAAAAAAGCTGTAAAAGAAGATGAAAAAGAAGATGTTTCTTCCAAAAGTGATAAAATTGAAGGAAAAGAAACAAACAAGGAACCAATAGATACAAAAGAAACTACAAAAGTTTAGGTAGGAAATTGAAGAAAAAAATTTTAAATGTTTTAAATGAGTACATTGATGGTGAAATTGTACTTGAGAAACCAAAAGATATAAATTTTGGGCATTTTGCAACACCTGTTGCATTTTCTCTTGCTAAAAAACTTAGAAAATCGCCTGTTATTATTGCCAAAGAGTTGTGTGAAAAACTTTTAAAAGAAGATATATTTTCTTCAGTTGAAGCTGTAAAAGGTTATATAAATTTTAAGTTAGAAAATGAATTTTTAGATAAATTTGCTACTTGGTCATTGCAGAATGAAAATGATTTTGCTAAAGGTAGCAATAATAAAAAAATACTTTTGGAATATGTAAGTGCAAATCCGACTGGACCGTTACATATAGGTCATGCAAGAGGTGCAATACTTGGTGATAGTCTGTGTAAGATTGCAAGGCATTTAGGATATGAGGTTACAAGCGAATATTATGTGAATGATGCAGGAAATCAAATATATCTTTTGGGGTTATCTGTTTTTTTAAATGCTCAGGATAATTTTTTTGATATGGATATAGATTGGCCTGATGAATATTATCGTGGCTCATACATAAATGATTTGGCATGTGAAGCAAGAGATAATTTCGGAGTTGATATTTTTACTGATAATACTAATGTAAAACTACTTTCAGATTGGGCAAAAGATAAAATGTTAGAACTTATAAAATCCAATCTAAAAGAATGCGGAATCGAATTTGACAGTTTTGTCAGCGAAAAGAAATTGTATGAAAAGTGGGATGAAGTTTTTGACAGATTAAAAAGAAATGGTGCGATATATGAAAAAGATGGTAAGTGGTGGCTAAACTCTACAAAATACAATGATGAGAAAGACAGGGTAGTCGTAAGAGAAGATAAAAGAGCAACATATCTTGCTGGAGATATTATCTATCATGATGATAAATTTAAAAGAGAATATGATGAATATATCAATATTTGGGGAGCTGATCATCACGGCTATATTGAAAGAGTAAGAGCGGCTATAAAGTTTTTAGGGTATGATGAGAATAAACTTGAGGTAATACTTTCTCAAATGGTTTCTCTTTTAAAAGCCGGTGAGCCATATAAGATGAGTAAGAGAGCAGGAAATTTTATACTTATGAGCGATGTTTTAGAAGATATTGGAAGTGATGCTCTTAGATTTGTATTTTTAAGCAAAAAGAGTGATACTCACCTTGAATTTGATGTTGATATGTTTAAGGCAAATGACAGTTCAAATCCGATTTATTATATAAATTACGCACATGCGAGAATAAATCAACTTTTTGAAAAAAGCAATAAAAAACTAAAAGATATACTAAATGTAAAATTAGATAATTTAAACAGTGATGCGGAAAATCTTCTTTTTTATTCACTGCTGTTACCAGAAGTTATAGAGGACGCTTTCAAACAAAGAGCACTTCAGAAGTTGACTGAATATTTAAAAATTTTAGCTTCTTTTATACATAGATTTTATAACGAATATAGAATTATTGCAACTGAAGAAGAAGATAAATATCTAAAGATTTTATCTACCTCTGCACTTAGCATAAGAGTGGGATTAAAGCTGATAGGCATTCAAGCAAAATATAAAATGTAGAGGATTATTCCTCTACCTGGGTATTTCTGTTTGCAGAGTAATTATCTAAAAATTCTTCTATATCGTATTTTGCTCTGTATTCAGGAGTCATAAGGTGTATCAAAGTATCACCGGTATCAATAACGATCCAATCTCCACTTTCTTCAATGCCGAGAATTTGTTCTCCCATATTTTTAAACTCACTCTTTAATGTATCAAGCAATGATAACCCATGTCTATCGCCCAATGTAGTTGCTATTATAACATTTTCAACAAAATACCCCTTGTCATGCATATCAAAAACCTGTATATTTTCAGCTTTTTTATCATCTATTATTGAAGTAAACTTTTCAATTTTTTTATTCATTATTTCCCTTGTAAAATTTTATGATTTCTTTTTGAACAGATATAGGCAAAAAATCTTTATTTAAAGTCTGCCTTAGTTTTGTCGAGCTAATATTAGCTGAAATTTGTAAATTTATCAAGTCCTTTGGGATATGAATGTTATCTCTTGATGCAATAATAAATATTACGAGTTTTTTAAGCTCATTGTAATCCTGCCAAGAAGTCAATTTTGCCAAATTATCTGCACCTATTATAAGATATAATGTGTTTATATTATAATTTTTATAAAGATATTTTACAGTTTTGATAGTTGCAACGGCACTTTGTTGTTTTATTTCAAAATCCAAAATAGATACTTTTTTATAATCATAAAAGATCTTTTTTAACCATTTGTATCTTAACTGCGCAGGAGCAAAAAAATCTTTTTTAAAAGGATTTAAGAAAGTGGGAATTATAAAAAATTTATCAATTTCAAGTGATGATAATGCTTTTTTAACAATTTGCACATGACCATTGTGAGGAGGGTCAAAACTTCCTCCAAAAATAGCAATATTTATTTTTTGCATTTTCATTATACCTTTTTAAAGCAAATTATACTAAAATAAAATCAAATTTTTTATTAAAGGCAGTTTATGAGCATTAAGGTAGCAATAAACGGTTTTGGACGAATCGGCAGAT